>DASYMT010000520.1:0-9149 GCA_036008925.1 Acidimicrobiales bacterium
TCGAAGGGCTGGCCCCGATCGATGAGGAGCGTCGTGCTCGCTTGCGCCTGCTCCGCCACCGAGCCGACGACCTCGTCCTGCCCGCGGCCGTGCTCGCCGAGAGCGTCCTCACGGGCCATGCTGGCCACGACTACCACGTGCGACGTCTGCTCGACCTGGTGAACATCGCCGACGTCGACGCTTCAACAGGTCACGCCGCAGGAGCGCTCCGGCGCGCTGCAATGGGCACCGGCATGAAGCTGCCGCCGTCGGGGGTCGACGCCGTGGTCGCGGCGGCCGCCGATGCGCGTGCCGCAAACGACGACGTCGTCATCGCCACCAGCGACGACGGCGACTTCCAGATGCTCGGCTCGCTGGCGACGAACGCGGCCCGGCTGTCCGTGCTACTCACGTAGCCGGGGGTACGCGGCTTCTCGCTTGGCGCGCCCAACAAGCGTCTACCGATTCGACTTGAGCGAGGCGACACGTCGGGCCGGACACCACTCCGGCCCGACGTCGTGTCATCGGCCGCTCACGGGCACCACCCGCAGCGGCGCAACACTTTCGTCAGGACACACCCCCCGACATCGGGTGCAGCCGACACCACCCGGCTGCTCCTACACCTCTGCCGGGACACCACTCCCGGACACCAGCCGGCACCACCCGGCTGCACTGCAACGCAGACCCCCAGGACACCACTCCTGGCCGTCGGCCAAACCGGCACCACCCGGCTCATGCCCTCATCGACCGGGCACCACCCCGTTCGAGGTCTGCAGAGACAACAGGCTCGGCGGACAACGCCGTCGAGCCGTCAAGACGTCGTTTCAGATGTTCAGTGTGTCGCAGATCATCCCGAACGACGTGGCGGGCACGCTCGTCCAAATTGTTTGGCAGAGCCACTGCGCGAGGCCGCTGACGGTACCCGAGCAGTTGCCCGAAAGGGTGAGCGTCATGCCGACCCGGCTGTAGGAGGCATTGCAGCTCACGGTGATCCCGGACCCGTTGCAGGAGAAGTTCCCTGCGCCGCTTCCCATGGCGGTCGAGTCAGTTCCACTGCCGTTGAAGTTGATGGTGCACGTACCGGCCACGGAGCCGAAGAGGCCTGCCGCCGTGCCGTTGAACGTGTACGCACTGGAAACGGTGCTGCCGTTGGTGGGGATGCCCGGGCTGATGGTTCCCGTCCCGACGATCCCCTGATTCCCTGCCGCGTGGGCAGCGGGTGGACCCGCCACTTGCAGCATGGTGAGGCACACGACCACAAGGGCCATGAGCCGTCTGACGTGTCTCAACTTGTCTTCCTCCTGGTGATCCACTCCCTCAGGAGCGGGTTTGGTCACGAGGCCGCCGGAGGCACGCCCGCTCCGCGACCACCGGGGCGCGCGCGTTCGACTGAAGAGCGTTGGCTTGTGGTGCAAGGCGGCAGGCGCCGCCGAGCGTATTGAACGGTCTCCTCGGTCCCCCCCTTGGCATTTCATTCCAGAGAGCGGAAAATTCCGTCCTCATTCACACCACTACGACGAAGACACAGGCCCGTGTCACATGTTCCTAAGGGTGATCGACTCCTGCAATAAAAAGGAATTTGGAGAAAACGTGACACGGCCGACCGACGCCGTCGTAGTGACAGGCAGACCAGATTGCGAGATCTGAGAGGGGGCAGGGGGCCGCAATTTGTTACCGCATCGCGCGGTATGGTCGATTTCATGCGCCCGTAGCTCAAGTGGACAACGGGTTGGCACGGGAAGGCAGTCGGGTGGCGTGCTTGCGGGGGATTCCTTTACTAGCCGCGTTCTGCTCGCACACCAGGGCACATTTTCTGCGCGCCAATGCGGGCTGGAACAAGCTGACCCTAAGAGCATTCGACTTGTAATCGGATAGGTGCGGGTTCGAGTCCCGCCGGGCGTACGGCACAGCGGTAAGACCCAGTGGCTACAAACACGTACTGGCCAGTCTCGTCGTGGCCGTCATCTGTTGTCAATCAACCGACATGTCATCCATAAAGAGGAAAGACCGGGAGACGAAACCGTCCAATAGGCGATGGGGGCGAGGACGCGTTGGCTCGCTGGTCCGCACGAGGGGTTGGGAGCCACGATGAAGTCGAGCGTCTCCTGCGACATCTTGGGGATTGGGTTTGGTCCCGCCAACCTGGCGCTCGCCATTGCGCTCGAAGAACTCTTCCCCGAGGCGTCCGTGCGCTTCATCGAGGCTCAGCCCGGGCCGACGTGGCAGCCGGGGATGCTGTTGCGGCGCTCGGATATCCAGCACAACCCCCTGCGGGACCTGGTCACGCCCCGCAACCCGCGCAGCCGGTACACCTTCGTCAACTATCTGCACGAGACCGGCCGGCTGTTCGAGTTCCTGAACGTCCCCCTCGCCTTCCCGCTCCGCAAGGAGTACGCCCGCTACATCACGTGGGCGGCGCGGCAGTTTGCCGACCGGGTTGACTACGGCGTGCGGGCCACGAGCGTGGCCCGGGGGCCAGAAGGGCGCGGGTACCAGGTGGCGGCAGGCGGCACGACCTACACGGCGGGCTCGCTGGTCGTCGCCCCGGGCCGGTCGCAGCACATTCCTCCGCAGTTCTCCGATGTGCTGGGCGACCGGGTTGTCCATGCCGCCGACTACCTGCGCCGGATCGACGAGTGGCGGGCCGAGGGGGCCCGTCACATTGTCGTCGTGGGCAGCAGCCAGAGCGCCTGCGAGCTGATGCTGGACCTCCTGAACCGGTCCGAGGACCTCCAGGTCACCAACCTCATGCGGGGATTCGGCTACCGCCTTAAGGACACGAGCCCCTTCATGGAGGAGGTCTACTTCCCGGGCTTCGTCGACTATTACTACCAAGCCTCCCAGGCCAGCAAGGACGACCTCGACCGGCAACTGCGGCACACGAACTACTCCTCGGTCGACGAGGACGTCCTCAAAGAGCTCTACGTGGAGCTGTACGAACAGCGCTTGGACGGCCGGCCGCGCGCCGTCGTCCACGCCAACCGCGACATCCAGGCGGTCGAGGCCGACGAGACGGGCGTGCGACTCCTGGTCCAGGAGCGCCACACGGGCGAAGCGGGCGTCGTCCACGCCGACGCCGTCGTACTCGCCACCGGCTTTCGCGACCTCGGCTCAGGACCCCGGTGCGAGCCCTGCCCGCCGCTGCTCTCGGGTATCGCCCCCGACCTGAGGATGGACGGAAGCCAGGTCTGGGTGGGTCCCGACTACGACTTGGCCGGGGCTCGCGAGCCGCTTGGGCCGGTGTACCTCAACGGGCTGTGCGAGTCGACGCACGGCATGGGCGACGCAGGCTCGTTCAGCCTCCTCGCCCTCCGCTCGGCGCGGATCGCGCGCAGCCTGCGGGGCCGGGCGGAAGGGACGATCCAACCGGCGGCGACGACGTTGACCGCGAGGGACGCAGACGCCGATCTCGAGAGACTGCCGGTCTAGGCGGCCCGATGGACGTGCAGACCACAGCCCCGAACCGCCCCTTGGTGAACGGGCCGCTGCCTGGCCCGGAGTCCCGTCGCCTCCTCGCCGAGCAGGACCGGCACGAGTCGAACACGCGGACCTACCCCCGCCGCATTCCCATCGCCATCAAGCAGGCGCAGGGGGCCTTCGTCGAGGACGTCGACGGCAACGTGTTCATCGACTTCCTCATGGGGGCCGGAGCCCTCGGGCTCGGCCACAACCATCCCGCGGTCGTGGCCGCCGTGCGCCAGCAGGCCGACGTGCTGTCGCACGGCTTGGACTTCCCCACGCCGATCAAAGACGAGTTCACCAAGGCGCACCTGGCCATGTTGCCCGCCGTCCTGCGGGACCGGATGCGCATGCAGTTCTGCGGCCCCACCGGGGCCGATGCCGTCGAGGCTGCCATCAAGCTCTGCAAGTTCGCCACGGGCAGGACCGAGGTCGTCGCCTTCCAGGGGTCCTACCACGGCTGCACCCACGCGGGCCTGGCGTTGTCCGGCGACACGACCGCCAAGGAGCGCTTCGGCGCCCTGATGCCTGGGGTCCATTTCGCCCCGTTCCCCTACTGCTACCGGTGCCCGCTCGGCCTGCGGCCCACATCGTGCGACACCAACTGCGCCCATTACCTGGAGAACGTCCTCACCGACCCGCAGAGCGGCATCGCCAAGCCTGCGGCCGTCATCATCGAGTTGGTGCAGGGCGAGGGCGGGGCCATTGCCGCGCCCGTCGACTTCGTCCGCCGCCTGCGGGCGGTCACCCGGTCCCTGGACATTCCGCTGATCCTGGACGAGATCCAGTCCGGGTGCGGCCGCACAGGGACATGGTTCTCCTTCGAGACCTACGGCATCGAACCCGATGTGATCCTGAGCTCCAAGGCCATCGGCGCCGGGCTCCCTCTGTCCGTCGTCTTCTTCGACAAGCGCCTTGACGTGTGGCCGTCCGGCAGCCACATCGGCACCTTCCGCGGCAGCCAACTGGCGTTCGCGGCCGGCGTGGCGGCCCTCCGGGTGGTCCAAAGCGACGGCGTGCTCGACAACGTCGTGCGCCAGGGACGCTTCCTCCTAGACGGCCTGGCCTCTTTGAAGGGCGAGCTGGCCATCGTCGGAGACGTCCGCGGCCGGGGCCTGTTGCTGGGCGTGGAGATCGTCGACCCGGCGACCAACCGCCAGTCCGGGGCGATCGCCCGCCACGTCCAGCAGCGTCTTCTGGAACGTGGGCTGCTGATCGAAGTCGTGGGACGCGACGACGCCGTGATCAAGCTCCTGCCCCCCTTGACGCTGGACCGGGCGACGGCGACCGTGGCCTTGGAGATCCTCACCCACTGCCTGCGGGCGGTCGACGCCGAGTGGGCGGGCGAGGCAGACGCGCAGGCCGACGAGGAGCTGGTGGTGTGAGCCCTGCCGTGCGCTCCACCCCCGCCATGGCGGGGAACCTGTCGTCGGCCATGGCGGAGAGCCCGGCGCGGGCCGGCCTCGAGCGCCTCGTCCGACAGGCCGAGGGCCCGGCCGGGGTGGACTTTGCCCGGGCCGTCGTCGAAACCGTCCCCCGTGCCCTCCCGGCCGAGTTCCGCATCGACGTGCGCGCCATGGGCGACGAGTTCCCTGCCCGCAAGCTGGTGGCCGACGCCTGTCGGTCGACGGCCGCGGCTCTGAACGGGCTCGGCGGCATCGCCCGTGCGACCGCCTTGCCGCCGAACGTCTACCTGAGCCCCAGCACCGACGTACTGGGGGAGTGCGTCACCGACGCAGTGCTCAGCCAGAGGGACGACTACGGACGGATGCCGACGGCCGAGCCGCTCTACTACATCGTGTCGTTCTCGGGGCCGAACGTGAACAAGCCGTTGCACCTCGGGCACCTCCGCAACAACTTCCTGGGCATGGCGGTGGCCAACCTGCTGGCCGACAAAGGCCACACCGTCGAGCGACAGGCCCCGCACTGCGACTGGGGCATCCACATCGCGCAGGCCCTCCTGGCCTGGAGGAAGTGGGGCAACGGCACCACCCCCGAGTCGCTGGGCGAGAAGGGCGACCACTTCGTGGGCCGCCACTACGTGCTGTTCCACCAGCGGGCGACGCCCGCCCTGGAGGCCGAGGCCAGCGGGCTCATGCAGGCATTGGAGGACGGCGATGAGGGGCTGTTGGACGAGAACCACCGGTTCACCCGATGGGCCGACGACGGGATTCAGGAGACCTACGCCCGCATCGGCACGCGGATGGACGGCGTCTTCTACGACAAGGACTACCTCGACGAGGGACGGCGCCTGATCGAGGACGGGCTGGCGGCAGGCCGATGCCGGCGGCGGGACGACTCGTCGGTGTTCATCGACCTGTCGGCCCACGACCTCGGCGAGGTGACACTCGTACGCCGCGACGGCACGCCCACGGTGTACCGCCAGTGGATGGCGGTGAACATCGCCCGCTATCCGAGCAGGCCGGTCGACCGCATCCGCGTGGTCACCGGCAAGGAGTGGGAGGCGGGCATCCGCGTGCTGCGGGAGACCTTGCGGGCTCTCGGCCAGGAGTGGGCCTCCTGCATGGAGGGGGTGCACTACGGCCTGGTGGTGCTCCCGGACGGGCGGATGAAGTCGAGGCAGGGATCGGGTGTGGCCGCCGACGTCCTGCTCGACGCCGTTCGAGACCGCCTGACAACGGCCTGGTCCAAGGCGGAGGACGCCCCGGCCGACGCGGCCGACCTCTGCGAGGCGCTGGGGGTCGGCGTGCTCAAGCACATGTTCCTCGCGGCCAAGCGGTCGCGCGACGTCGTGTACTCGAAGCAGTTGCTCTGGGGGGAGGCCGTGCCCCGCTTCGCGGCCGTGATCCGCGCCCTGCGCGAAGCCGAAGCGCCCGGGACGGGCCCGTCGTGCCCTGGCCCGTCGCGGTTCGTCGAGTCCGACCGGGCGCTGGCGCTGGCCATCGACCGGCTCCCCAACGTGATCGACCGGGCCGCGGCCGAGCTCGAGCCCGCCCACCTCGTCCGCCACATCGACGACATCGTGGCCGGGGCCCGGAGGACGGACGCGGGGCCGCGGCTGCGCGCCGTCACCGCCGTCGCCCTGCGCCGCTCGCTCGCCCTTCTCGGCATCGCGCTGCCCACCTCGCTCCACCGGCTTCCGCCCCAGTTCGCGGAGGCCTGCCGTCCCGACTCTTCGACGTGACCCGGAGGCCACCATGTTCGTGAAGCAGCTCGTCCGGTCGAGCACCGAGGTCGAGTACGGCATCCCCACCCAGCGCAACTTCCCCTGGGAGGGCGTCGTGGACCCGCCGTTCGGCAGCATGTGGGGGCTTTTGGGGCCGGGGCAGTGCACCGACCTCGACGTGCACGACGAGCACGAGACGGTGGTCATCTCCCACGGGGAGGGCGTCATCACCGTGGGCGACGAACAGCGGCCCGTCGCCGCGGGCGACATCGTCTACATCCCTCCGGGCGTGACCCACACCCTGCGCAATGTGGCCGACGCCGAGCTGGCCGCCCTGTTCGTCTATTGGGACGACTGCGAGGCGCGGGCGTGAGCGGTCGGGTGCTGGTGACGGCCACGCCGCCCACGCCGAACGGCGACCTGCATGTCGGCCACCTGGCCGGCCCCTATCTGGGCGCTGACGTGTTCCGCCGCTACCGCACTGCGCGCGGCGACCACGTCGTGTTCATCACCAGCACCGACGACCACCAGTCCTATCTGGAGCGAAGGGCCGAACTGCGGGGCGAGCCCCCGCAGGAGACGGCGGGCTACTTTGCCGAGAAGATCCGCCGGACCCTCTCGCAGGCCGCCATCGAGCCGGACGGGCTCACGCAGCCGAGCATCGACCCGGTGCACGATGAGGTTGTCGGCGGCATCTTCCGGCGTCTGGTCGAGCAGGGGGTCGTGCGGCCCTTCGACACGCCCGCCTTTCGCTGCGAGCCGTGCGGCCGGGTCCTCGTCGACTACGACTGCCAAGGGCGGTGCGGGAACTGCGGTGAGCCGTGCGACGTGGGGATCTGCGAGGAGTGCGGGCACCCGAGCTCGCCGTCGTCGCTGCTCGACCCGCGCTGCACCCGCTGCGGCGCGCCGCCCGTCCTCACCACCATCCCCCGGCTGTGCCTCGACTTGGAGGAGCACCGGGACGCCCTTGCGCTCTACCACGCCCGCCCCCGGTCCCGCCCCCACACCCGTCGGCTCTGGGAGGAGCTGGCGGCCACCCGTCTTCCGGTGGTGGCGGTCGCCCACCCGGGGTCGTGGGGCATCCCGTGCGGGGTCCCCGGGTTCGAGGGGCACCGCTGGTGGGGGATGGCCGAGATGGGCCTCGGCTACCTCGCCACCGCCCAAGCGTTGGCCGAGGCCAGGGGCGAGCCGGGCGGATGGCGGGCGTACTGGTCCGACCAAACCGAGATCGTCCAGTTCTTCGGCTTCGACAACAGCTATTGGCAGACCGTCATCCACCCCACGCTGTTCCTCGCCGCGGGGGTGCCGCGGCCCGAGCACTTCGTCGTCAACGAGTTCTACCTGCTCGACGGCTTCAAGTTCTCGTCCAGCAAGAACCATGCGGTCTGGGGGGCCGACCTGCTCGATGCCGTTCCCGCCGACCTGCTCCGCTACTACGTCGGCGTCACCGCGCCCGAGCAGGCCCAGACGAACTTCACCCTGGCCGAGTTCGCGGCCACGGTGAACGGGTGCCTGGCGGGCGACGGGCGGTTGGCGTTGCAGGCGCTGGTGGTCGCCGCCTGCTCGGAGCGTCGGACGGGCACGCACGCCCTGACCGAGGCGGCGGTGGCGACGACGGCCTCGATCGGCCAAGCCCTCGAGCCCGCCGCGTTCTGCCTGCCGCGGGCGTTGGGGCAGTGGCACCGGCTGGTGATGGACCTGGCGGCCCGAAGCGCGGATGCGTCGGCGGACGACGCCGCCGCGGCATTGACCGTCGTGGCGTCGGCCGCGGCACCGGTCATGCCCGGCTTTGCCGACCGGCTGTGGTCGGCCCTGCGCGCTCCCGGCCGCGTCGGGAGCCATCCCTGGGGCGTCCCGGCGGCCACCGCGGTCGACGCCGCCGCGGCCGACGAGCCCTGGTTCTCCGAGGTCGACCTCCGCCGCCTCGGCTCGACCGCGGCGGTGCTCGGATGAGCGAGCACTTCGACGTGGCCGTCGTCGGCGGCGGCATCGTCGGCGCGGCCGTGGCCTTCCACACCGCCCGGCTGGGCGGTCGGGTGGTGGTGCTCGATTCGTCGCCCGCATCGGGTGCCACCGGGCACTCCAGCGCCATCGTCCGGGTCCACCAGCCCGACCTGGCGTTGGCGCCGCTCTCCTACCTCGGCTGGCAGGAGTTCTCGCAGTGGGAGGACGTGGTCGGGCGGCCCAGCCCGTTCCGGGTGACGGGCTGCGTGCACGACGTGTCCCCGGCGGGCGGCCCCGACCCCGCAGACGTGGGCCGCTTGCGCACCATGGGCTGGCGGTGCTCGATCGTCGGAGCCGCCGAGCTCGCGGCCCGCTATCGGTCGGTGGCCTGGCCCGCGGAGACGAACGCGGTCTTCGAGCCTGATGCGGGCTGGGCCGACCCGGTGGCGTGCCGGGACCAGTACCTCGATCGGGTCGAGGAGCTGGGCGGATCGGTGCGCCGGGGCGCGCTGGTCTCGGACGTGATCGTGCACAAGGACGTCGTCCGGGGCGTGCACGTCGCCGGCGGGCCGGTCGGGGCGGACGCGGTCGTGCTGGCCACCGGCGCATGGTCGGCCTTTGATGCCCTTGGACCGGCCCC
>DASYMT010000521.1:0-5082 GCA_036008925.1 Acidimicrobiales bacterium
CGACCGTGGCACCGGAGTCGTTGCCGACGGTGGCACCCGAGCTCCCGCCCGCTGCGAGCCCGCTCGCGCCGCTCGCCTGCGATGTGGCGGCTGCCGCGGGAGTGGTGGTCGTGGTCGGTGGCGCCGCGGGGGCCTCGACGAGCTTGGCCACCACGACGATGCGTTGGTCTGCGCTGAACTTCGGATGGCACGCGGTGAGCGTGAGCCGGTTGTCGCCGAAGTCGTCGAGCACCCACACGTCCTGCGGCTTGACGACGAAGTGGCCGCTCGAAGGGTCCTGGGCCGCCCCCACGACGACGTAGGTCCACGTGCCGTGCAACGTGGTCACGGTGATCTGATCGCCCGGCACCAGCTCGTCGATGCGTGAGAACGGCGCGCCGTACGTGGTGCGGTGCCCGGCGATGGCCGCGTTGCCGGCCTGGCCGGGCATGGGCGTGGTGGGGTAGTGCCCCGGCCCCTTCTTGAGGTCCGAGAGGGCCACGCCCTGCACCACCGCCTTGTCGACCCCGATGCGGGGGATGCGGATGATGGCGACCGCCGCGCCAGTGGGGGGCGGCGGCGGCCCCACGGGGACCGTGGTCGAGGTCGAAGGGCCGGGCTGGCCGCCCGCCGTGGTGACCGTGGTCGACGGCACCAACTGCTGGAACGACTTCTTCAGGTCGTGCTGGCTGCGGGCCTCGGCGATGCCCGTGCCCCAGAGCTGGTACGCCACGAACAGCAGGATCAGGGTGCCGGCGGCGATGAGCGTGCGCCCGATGCCGCCCACCACCCGTCGCCAGTCCATCGGGCCAACGTAGCCCCGCATGGAACAAACCAGACCGCACTCCGTAGCATTGACCGGTCCCCATGGCCCCTGCCATCCGCTTCCGCTCCGCCGTTGCCCTTCTCGGCCGCTTCCCCGCCCTGGCCGGCGTCGACCTCGCCGTCGACCCGGGTGAGGTGGTGCTGCTCCAGGGCGTCAACGGGGCGGGCAAGACCAGCCTCCTGCGGGCCTGCGCGGGCCTCCTCCCCGTGGTCAGCGGCGAGGCCGAGGTGCTGGGCTGCGACCTGCGCAAGGACCGACGGGCCGTGCGCCGCCGGGTGGGGCTGCTGGGCCACAGCGGCTTCCTCTACGAGGACCTGACCGTGGAGGACAACGTGCGCTTCGCGGTGCGGGCCGGGGGCGCGCCCACAGGAAACGTCGAGCCCGCCCTGGCCCGCCTGGGGCTCGACGGCCGACTGCGCCGGGTGCACGCCGGCCGTCTGTCCGCGGGCCAGCGCCGCCGCACCTCACTGGCCGCCATCGTCGCCCGCGACCCCGACCTGTGGCTGCTGGACGAGCCCCACGCGGGCCTCGACGCCGACGGCCGGGACCTCATCGACGGGCTCGTCCACCAAGCTGTGGCCCAGGGCAAGGCCGTCCTCCTCGCCTCCCACGAGGCCGACCGGGCCGAGTCGCTGGCCCAGCGCATCGTGGTCATGGCGGGCGGCCAGGTCCACGAGAAGGCCCCTGCCGATGTGGCGTGACGCGGCCCTGGTAGCGGGCAAGGACCTGCGCATCGAGGCCCGCTCCCGGGTGGCCACGAACCAGATCGCCCCGTTTGCCGTTCTCGTGCTGGTGCTGTTCGCCTTCGCCCTCGACCCTGACCGCGGCGTGCTCAGCCGGGCCGCCCCCGGCCTGTTCTGGGTGGCCGTCCTGTTCGCCAGCCTCCTGGCTGTCCAGCGCAGCTTCAGCGTGGAGGCGGCCGACGGCGGCCGCGACGGCCTGCGCCTCTCCGGGCTCGACCCCGCCGGCATCTTCTTGGGCAAGGCGGGCGCCGTCGTCCTGCAACTGCTGGCCCTCGAAGTCCTGCTCGGCGTGTTCACCGCCCTGCTGTACGACACGCCCGTGCGCGGCGCTGTCGTCCTGACCCTCACCTGCCTGACCGCCACCCTCGGGCTGGCCGGGGCGGGCACCGTCTACGGGATGCTGGCCGCGGGCCTCCGAGTACGGGAAACCCTGCTGCCCCTCCTACTCTTGCCGGTCGTGGCCCCGGTCCTGCTGGCGGCCACCCGGGCCACCGAAGGGGCGCTCGACATCACGACGACGGCCGAGGCCTGGCCCTGGATCCGGCTGCTGAGCGTCTTCGCCGTGATCTACCTGACGTTCGGGGTCCTCGCCTTCGGGGCCCTCTTGGAGGAGGCATGAGCACCACTCGGGCGACGCCCGTGACGTGGCCGACGAGGCTGTTGGGCGGGGCCGCCCTCATCTCGTTGGCGACCACGGTCGTGCTCGGGCTCGGCCTGCCGCCCACCACCGAGCAGGGCGTGTACGCCCGCTTCCTGGCCATCCACCCGCAAGTGGCCTGGTGCTCGTACCTGGCCTTCGGGGTCACCGCCCTGGCCAGCGCCGCCTACCTCGTCCGCAAGGACGTCCGGTGGGACCACCTGGCGGGCGCCTCGGCTGAAGTGGGCGTGGTGTTCACCGCCCTCACCCTTGTCACCGGCTCCATCTGGGGCAGGCGCACGTGGGGCGTGTGGTGGGCCTGGGACGCCCGCATGACCTTCACCGCCCTGCTCCTGTTCCTCTACCTCGGCTACCTCGCGCTCAGGCGGGTGGCGGCCGATCCCGGTACTCGGGCCCGGCGCAGCGCGGTGGCGGGCCTGCTGGCCGTGCTGGTCGTCCCCGTCGACCACTACGCGGTGGAGTGGTGGCGCACGCTGCACCAGAAGTCGTCGTTCAACCTCACGCCCAAAGAGCAGCTCGACGGCAGCTACATCGCGGTCATGCTCCTCGGCTTCGGGGCCATGACCATGGCCTTCGCCTGGCTGGTGGTCCAGCGCTACCGGCTCGAGCGCAGGCGGGACGAGGCGGGCGACGCGGAGCTGGAAGCGGCCATCGCCGAGCGACGGGCCGAGGCGGTGGTGGCCCCGTGAGCTGGGTCGCCACCGGCTACGCCATCACCTTCTTGGTCCTGGCCGCCTACGCCCTCTGGGTGGTCAAGCGATGACGTCCACCCGCCGGGTGGGCGTGGCCATCGTGGTGATCCTGGCCGCCCTCGGCTTCCTGGTCTTCAAGGGGCTGGGCAACGCCACCGTGTTCTTCCGCACGGCCGACGAGGCCGTCCACCAGAAGGCGTCCCTCGGCACCAGGCGCTTTCGGGTGGAGGGCGTGGTGGTCGACGGCACGGTGGCACAGCAGGGCAACGCCGTGCGGTTCGACATCGCCAACAACGGCTCGACCGTCCACGTCGTGCACCAAGGCGACCCGCCCGAGCTGTTCAAGCCCAACATCCCGGTCGTGCTCGAAGGGCGCTGGGCAGGGGACCACTACGCCAGCGACCGCATCATGGTGAAGCACACCGAGGACTACCGGGTGGAGAACCCCGACCGGGTCAAGGACTACCCGACCTCCACCACCACTCCATGAACGCGCTCGTCGGCCAGAGCGCCGTGCTGCTCGGGTTCCTGGCCGCGGTGGTGGGCGTGGTCACGTTGGCCGCCGGCCTCCTCGGCCCGTCGCCCAAGCCCGACCGCCTGCGCATGGCCCGCATGTACGTGTGGCTGGTGCTGGGCGCCGCCGTGCTCGCCGTGCTGGCCATGGAGCGGGCCCTGGTCACCCACGACTTCTCTCTGCGGTACGTGGCCGCCAACAACAGCGTGTCCACTCCATTGCTGTTCTGCATCACCGGCATGTGGTCTGCGCTGGAAGGCTCGATCCTGCTGTGGGCCCTGGTGCTGAGCGGCTACATCTCGGCCGTGGCCCACCGGTTCCGCGACCGCCAGACCGACCCACTGTTCGGCTGGGCCCTGCTGGTCATGTTCGTGGTGGCCGCCTTCTTCTTCGGGCTCATGCTCGGCCCGGCCAACCCGTTCCGGGAGATCGCGGGCGCCATCCCCCGGGACGGCCCAGGCCCCAACCCGCTGCTCCAGAACCACCCGCTGGTGGCCTTCCACCCGCCCATGCTCTATCTCGGGTACGTGGGCTTCACCGTGCCCTTCGCCTTCGCGGTGGCCGCCCTGACGACGGGCCGGGTGGGCGAGGGGTGGCTGGGCGAGACCCGGCGCTGGACCCTGTTCGCCTGGGGCTTCCTCACCGTCGGCATCGTCCTCGGGGCCTGGTGGTCGTACGAGGTGCTGGGGTGGGGCGGGTACTGGGCGTGGGACCCGGTGGAGAACGCCTCGTTCCTGCCCTGGCTGACCGGCACCGCCTTCATCCACTCGGTGATGGTGCAGGAGCGCCGGGGGATGCTGCGGGTCTGGAACCTGTCGCTGCTGCTGGCCACCTTCTCGCTGACCATCCTGGGCACGTTCCTCACCCGCAGCGGCGTGCTCGACTCGGTGCACGCGTTCACCGAGTCGCCCATCGGCCCAGCCATCCTCACCTTCTTCGGGGTGATCGTGGCCGTGGGCGTGGGCCTCATCGGCTGGCGGGGCGACCGCCTGCGGGCGCCGGGCTCGATGGACTCGCCGCTGTCTCGCGAGGGCGCCTTCCTGGCCAACAACGTGCTGTTCGCCGCCTTCGCCTTCGTGGTCCTGCTCGGCACCGTGTTCCCGCTGATCGCCGAGGCGTGGAACGGCGAGCGCCTGTCGGTGGGGCGGCCCTACTTCGACAGCATGACCAGGCCGCTGGGCTTCACCCTCCTGTTCCTCATGGCCATCGCCCCCGCCCTGCCGTGGCGCAAGGCGAGCGGCGAACTGCTGCGCACGAGGCTCCAGTGGCCGCTGGCGGCGGCGGCGTCGACCGTGGTGCTGCTGGTGGCCTTCGGGCGCTCGGGCCTGGCCCCGCTGCTGGCCTTCGGACTCGGCGCGTTCGCGGCGGGCGCCGCGGTCAGGCAACTGGCGGTGTCGGCCCGGCGCCAGGGCTGGCGGGGCCTGTTGGGCCGGGCCAACGGCGGCATGGTCGTGCACGTCGGCGTGGTCGTCATCGCCGTGGCCTTCGCGGCCAGCTCGTCGTACGGCCACCGCAAGGAGTTCCGCCTGTCGCCCGGCCAGTCGGCCACGCTGGCGGGCCACCGGGTCACCTACCTGGGCGCCCGGGAGGAGACCCACCCCAACCGCAAGTCGGTGGTGGCCGACGTGCGCATCGACGGCGGCCCCGTCTACCGGCCCGCCCTCAACAAG
>DASYMT010000522.1:0-1657 GCA_036008925.1 Acidimicrobiales bacterium
CGGGCGCGCATGGAGGACCCCGACGGGTTCCACCGTGCCTTGATCCATCAGCTGTTCGTGTCCTTCGAGTACGCCCACAACTTCGCGGTCACGACCGTGGAGCCGGGGCGCACGCCGTGGTTCTACGAAGCCTCGGCCGGATGGGCCGAGTGGGAGCTGTTCAGGAAGGGTTCGACGTCGCTGCACCAGCAGTACTTCGCCAGCATGTTCAACTCCGCACCCCAACTGGCGCTCGAACAACCCGAAGGCGACCTCGCGCCGCTGGCCGACGAGCAGCACGCCGTGCGCGCGTACATCTGGCCCTTCTTCATGCAGCAGGAAGCGGGCGGCAGCCCGCAACCGATCTACGACGCGTGGAAGGCGACCGACGGCGTCACGTCGTGGCCGGCGTTCCACGCCGCCATCGACGCCCAGCGGCCGTTCGCCACGTCGTTCCAGGACTTCGCCGTGCGCAACCTCAACCTCGACCTGGGTGCGGCCACGTCGCCCGGCTACCACGACCTGGACCCGAACTTCGCCCCCGGGAGCACACCCGGCCTCACCTACGACCTGTTCCTCGAGCGGCCGCAGGCGGCCGACGCCCGGGCCTTGGGCGGACCGGGCGGGCCCGGCCTGCGCCCGCTGTCGGCCGAGTACGACCACGTCGTGGTCGACCCCGCGTCGGGCATCCGCACGCTGTCGCTCGACTTCGGCGGGCTGTCGCCCGCGAGCGGCGCTGGCGTGACCGTGCTCACCCAGGCCCACGACGGCACGTGGGCCCGGCGCGACGTGGCGCCTGGAAGCCGCCTCGACCTGTGCTTCGACAACGCGGGCGACGAGATCGACCAGCTCTACGTCATCGTCGGCAACCACCAGCGCATGACCGACTTCGACACGCCGGCCACGTCGTCGCTCTCCGGCAGCTACACCGTTGCCGCCGCGGCTGCCTGTTAGGCCGCGATCTTCTCGGGCACGACCCGCACGATCACCCGCTCCTCGCCGGGCTGACGGAACGGGTAGGTGTCCTGGCCGAGGTACTTCTGCGCCATCTTGTCGATGTGCTCGTCGGCGCCCTCTTCGATGAGCTCGGCCCGGCCCTGCACCTCGAGCATCTCGTAGGGGTTGTCGGGGTTGGTGACCGAGATCGCGACGGCCGGGTTCCGTTCGATGTTGCGCGTCTTCTTGCGGCCCTTGGCCGTGTTGAAGATGACGGCCTCGCCGTCGGTGTCGACCCACACGGGCGTCGACTGCGGGGTGCCGTCAGGGTTGACCGTCGCCACGTGAGCGAGCACGGGCTGGCGCAGGATGTCGGCGTGTTCCTTCGTGAGCTTTGCCATGGTTCTTCTGTACCCGTCCGTCCCGCACTTTGATCCCTTCCGCCCGCAGGCGGCGGGCCTGTTCGGCCTCGTGGCCGGGGACGAGCACGCCGTCGGCCCGTACCACCCGCCACCACGGCAGCCCGTCGATGCCCTGGGCCATGAGGTTCCCCACCGCCCGTGCCGCGCCCGGCCGACCCGCCTCCAGCGCAACCTCGCCGTAGGTGATCACCTCGCCGGGCTGCAGCGCCGCGACGATCCCGACGATCCGCTCCTGGAACTCTGTCATCTCACCTGCCACGGCCGTACCCCTCGAGGGTTGGTGCACTCGGCGCAGTATTGCGCCCTGGTGCACCAACGCC
>DASYMT010000523.1:0-6504 GCA_036008925.1 Acidimicrobiales bacterium
CAACTGCCATGACGCGGACAAGGATCTTGTTCTTCATAGAGGACACCCCCTCTCGCTGTGGATTGGGTGTCCCGCGTCCGCTAAGACGGGACCAAGATCCGCTCCGCTCGATGGGGTTCGGCAGGGAAGCCCTTGCCGTCCTCTCCTCAATCTGTTGTCAAGGTGCTCCGACTGCGACGACCTGCTTGAGGCCGCGACCCGGAAGCGCTGCTGCGGGAAGGGAGAGAACCGAGTCTTCTGAACTCGGTAGGAACCCCGCCCCCGCAGAGGTATTCGGACCGCGTTTAGCGCAACTTAATGTGAAGACGCCTTTCCACCGTGGAAATGACGCGATCGGGTGAGCAAGGCGTAGTTCGTCTGGATGGGCCTGGAACCCTCCCTACATCGACGCTCCGCGCGATTTCTTTAGCGGGCCGGGGGGTTCACACACGACACGGATGACCCCTGCACGTCCGGCAAAAGGCACAGCTCCTGACGAACCGGTCAGCGGTGGTAACGCCGCTGCACCTCAGCCACTGCATCCTCAGGTCGGACCGGCAAGTCCGCAACCTCCAAAACGGCGTCAACCGGGCCGAAAAGCTCGGTGGCCATGGCGGTCGCGGCGTCCACGTCGAGCGGCTCAGCCGGGTCGCCCGCCAGGTGGCCGCGGCCTTCCGGGGCCCGCCCTTCGCCGTGCACGGTCACCACCGCGGCACCGGCCTCGGCGAGCCCCCGCGCCAACTCGACCGAGGCGGTCGACCCGCCGTTGTCGAGCAGGACGAACACGCGCCCGCCCAGCTCATGCACCGGCCCGCTCACTCATCGTCGACGTCCACGCCCTCGCGGGCCTCCACCGCGTCGGCCGACTCGGCCAGCACCCGCCCGGCCAAGGCGGTCAGCGCGGGGTCGCCCGACCAGCTTCCGTCGCCCGACTGGGTCTCGCACAGCATGTCGGCGATGCGCTCGGCCGTGGCCAGGAAGGCCAGCTCGCCGGTGGCCTCGTAGAGCACGGCCGCGCCCAGGCCGACCGGCGCGTTCTCCGGCCATTCCCACACGTCGTCGCCCAAGGCGGCGGTGAGGTCGTGGAGCTCGGCCGCGGCGGCCAGGTCGTCGTCGTCCCCGGCGGCCTCGAACGACCGCACGAGGAAGAGCGCGGCCGTGCCGAGCACGTTGAAGGGCTGGCGGCCCGCGTGGGCGAACACGAACTGGTCGGGGCCGATGCGCACGCCGGCCACGTCGCCCGGCTGGTCCCACACCATGGCCCGGCACCGCGCCGCCCGGTCCGCGGCAACGGCCGCGTCGTCGACGTCGAGCGCGGCCAGGCCCTCAGCCGCCAGCCGCCCCAGCTCGGTGTCGTCGGCTGCGGGCTGGTCGGCCGGGGCGGCGGCGGGGACCCACGACCGGGCCTGCTCGGCCCGGCGCCGCCACTCGGGAGGGGTGGTGACCGGTTGCGCCATGCGGCTCACGGTAGTGGCGCGGGCGTGTCAGTCTGACCGGATGCCCGAAGCACCGAAGGCGCCCAAGCGGCCCACCGTCCTGACCCATCACGGCGACACGCGGGTGGACGAGTGGTACTGGCTGCGCGACCGCGACGACCCCGAGGTGCTGGCCCTGCTGGAGGCCGAGAACGCCCACACCGAGGCGGCTACCGCCCACACGGCCGGGCTGCGCGACCGGCTGTTCGACGAGATGGTGGCCCGCATCCAGGAGACCGACCTGTCGGTGCCCGCCCGCAAGGGCCCGTGGGAGTACTACACCCGCACGGTCGAGGGCCAGCAGTACCCGATCTCGTGCCGCAGCCGCGACGGCGTCGAGCAGGTCCTGCTCGACGTCAACGAGCTGGCCGAGGGCCAGGACTTCTGCGAAGTGGCCAACGACGACGTGAGCCCCGACGCCTCGCTGCTGTCGTACGGCGTGGACTTCGACGGGGGCGAGAAGTACACCATGCGCTTCCGGGACCTGAGCACCGGCGCCGACCTCGACGACCGGGTCGAGGGCACGTACTACGGGGTGGCGTGGGCGGCCGACAACCGCACCGTCTTCTACACCCGGCCCGACCAGGCCATGCGCCCGTACCAGCTCTGGCGCCACGTGCTCGGCACGCCGGTGGCCGACGACGTGCTCGTGCACCAGGAGGACGACGAGCGCTTCTTCCTCGGCGTCGGCGTGTCCCAGGACGAGCAGTACGTGTTCTTGAGCTTGGAGAGCAAGGTCACCAGCGAGGTGCGCTTCCTGCGGGCCGACGACCCGACCGGCTCGTTCCAGGTCGTCCAGCCCCGGGAGCAGGGCGTGGAGTACTCGGTCGAGCACCACGGCGAGTCGTTCCTGATCGTGACCAACGCCGACGGGGCCGAGAACTTCAAGCTGGTGCGGGCGCCGGTGTCGTCGCCCGGAAGGGAGTCCTGGGAGGAGGTCGTGCCCCACCGGGCCGACGTGAAGCTCGACGGCGTCGAGGTCTTCCGGCGCTGGGTGGTGCTGTGGGAGCGGGCGGGCGGCCTGCGCCGCATCCGGGTCCTGCCGTGGGACGACGGGCCGGGCCGGGCTGAGGAGATCGACCAGCCCGAGCCCGTCTATACCGTCGGCCCCGGGGCCAACCTGGAGTTCGACACCGACACGCTGCGGTTCAGCTACCAGTCGATGGTCACGCCCCCGTCCGTGTTCGACTTCGACATGGCGGCCCGGACCCGGGAGTTGAAGAAGCAGCAGCCGGTGCTGGGCGGCTACGACCCATCGCACTACGAGACGGTGCGGCTGTGGGCCACGGCTCCTGACGGCGAGCAGGTGCCCATGTCGGTGGTCTACCGACGCGACACCGCCCGGGACGGCTCGGCCCCGGCCGTGCTGTACGGCTACGGGTCGTACGAGGCGAGCATGGAGCCCACGTTCTCCTCGCTGCGGCTGTCGCTGCTGGACCGGGGCTTCGTCTACGCCATCGCCCACATCCGGGGCGGGGGCGAGCTGGGGCGGCGGTGGTACGAGGACGGCAAGCTGCTCCAGAAGCGCAACACGTTCACCGACTTCATCGCCTGCGCCGAGCACCTGGTGGCGGAGGGGTGGACCTCGCCGCCGCGGCTGGCTGTGCGGGGCGGCTCGGCGGGCGGCCTGCTCATGGGCGCCGTGGCCAACATGCGGCCCGACCTGTTCGGCGCGGTGGTGGCCGAGGTGCCGTTCGTCGACTGCCTGACCACCATCTTGGACGAGACCCTGCCGCTCACGGTCCTCGAATGGGAGGAGTGGGGGAACCCGCTGGCCGACCCTGAGGTGTACGCCTACATGAAGTCGTACTCGCCCTTCGACAATGTTTCGAACTCGCCCTATCCGGCCATGTTGGTTACTGCCGGCCTCAACGACCCTCGGGTCAGTTACTGGGAGCCTGCGAAGTGGGTACAGCGGCTGCGGGACCGGGGAGCGGGCGGCGGCCGCCCGATCATCTTGAAGGTGGAGCTTGGTGCGGGACACATGGGGCCGTCGGGCCGGTATGACGCCTGGAGGGACGAGGCCTTCGTCCATGCCTTCGTCCTCGACGCCCTCGGCGTGGCCGCAGAACCGGCAGAACACGCAGAACCGGCAGAACCCGCGGGACCCGGGCGCCCTGCGGCCGAAGCGCGTTAAGACCCGCGCCCAGCCGGTCGAAAGAACACATACGGCGGAATCGAAGGGGCGAAGTGGGAGCTGCTGACTACGAACGCTTCAGCGACGGGGCACACCGCGCCGTAGTGCTGGCCGAGCGCGTCGCTCGCGAGGCGGGCCGGGAGATCGCCGGCTCCGAGGACCTGCTCGTCGCGCTCGCCACCGTCGACCCCGACGCGGCCGATGCCCTGGAGGCGGCAGGCACGTCGGCCGACGAGGTGAAGCGCCGGGTGGCCGAGTGGGGCCACGCGGGCCCGCCGGTGCCCCAGGCCTCCTTCTCCCCCACCCTCCACCGGGCCGTGCTGCGGGCCACCCGCTACGCGGCCCAGGAGCGCATGCCCCACGTCACCGGGCGACATCTGCTGCGGGGGCTGCTGGAGGGCGAGGACGAGGTCGTGTGGCGGGTGCTGATCAGCCTGGGCGTGGACCCCGGCCCGCTGGCCAACCGAGAGCGGCATACGCGCCATGAGGTGCACGCCCCGCACCGGGCCCGGGCCCGCTGGTCGCTGTTACGGCTTCCCGTCCTCTGGAAGACCTGATCCTCCCGCTCTGGAGGACATAGCCCGCGTTTTCCACGCGGCCCGTCCTCCAGACGGCGAAGAAGCGGGCGCTACTCGTCGCCGATCAGCTCGGACAGCGAGCGCAGGTCGATGTTGGGGGCCTCCGCCTTGCGGATCACGTCGAGGATCTCCTCGCCCAACAGCTCGTCCCGGTCGAGCAGCGCGTCGCGCAGGGCCTCGATCACGTGGCGGTTGTCCTCCAGCACCCGGGTCACCGACGCCTTGGCGTCGTCGAGGATCTTCTCCATGGCCTCGCGGTAGCTGTCGTTGCTCAGCACCTTGCTGACCACGTTGGCCCCGCCCATGCCGTGGGCCGCCTCCAAGGAGACGAGGGTGTTGCCCAGGCCCAGCGAGCCGACCATGGTGGCCGCCGCGTGGGTGGCCTGCATGAGGTCGCCCGACGGGCCGGTGCCCGACTCGCCGAAGAACAGCTCCTCGGCCACCATGCCGCCCAGGGCGATCTTGATGCGGGCCTCGATCTCCGACTTGGTGTTGGTGAAGCGCTCCTCCAGGTCGGAGTGCGACAGCAGGCCGAGCGAGTCGCCCCGCTTGATGATCGACAGCACCTCGAGCTTGCGGCCCTTGCCCACCAGGTAGGCGACCGTGGCGTGCCCCGCCTCGTGGGTGGCGATGGCCCGGCGCTCCGGCTCGGTGTACTCGACCGGCTGCTTGAGGCCCAGCTCCTCGGTCATGCGGGCCTGCTGGATGTCGTCCCACGACAGGCGTTCCGCCCCCCGGCGCAGGGCCCACACCAGGGCCTCGTCCAGCAGGTGCTCGATCATGACCGGCGAGTAGCCGAACGTCATGGCCGCCAGCGTGTCGCGCGTCTCGGCCTCGTCGAGCTTGGCGTCGTGCGCCTTCTTGCCCAGGTAGTAGTCGATGATGTCGCGCCGGCCTGCCCGGGTGGGAAGGTCGAAGTAGATCGACCGGTCGAAGCGGCCCGGACGCAGCAGCGCGGGGTCGAGGTCGGCGGCCCGGTTGGTGGCCCCGATGACCAAGATGTTGGCCGCCTCGCCCCCCGGCTTGCGGAGCTGGCGGTGGGTGGGCAGCCAGCGGTTGACCTGGTCGGCCACCCAGCCCTGGAGCTTGCTCGAGCCGGTGGGCGAGTCGAACGACTGGAGCTGGATGAGCAGCTCGTTGACCACGCCGGAGACGCCCTCGCGCTGGGTGGAGCCGCCCATGCCGGAGCGGGACGCGCCGATGGCGTCGATCTCCTCGATGAACCCGATGGCCCCGCCCTCTTGGCGGGCGAACTTGCGCAGGGCCTTGAAGTAGTTGCGGATCTTGCGGTTGGTCTGGCCGTAGTACATCGACTGGAAGGCCGACGAGGACACGAAGAGGAAGGGCACGCCCGCCTCCCGGGCCATGGCCTTGGCCATGTAGGTCTTGCCCGTGCCGGGCGGCCCCTCGAAAAGGATGGCCCGCCGGGCCGTGCCGCCCATCAGCTCCTTGAAGGTCTTGTGGGCCAGGAAGAGGTTGAGGGTCTTGACCACCTCTTCGACGACCACGCCGGCGCCGCGCACGTCGTCGAAGCTGGTGTCGATCTCACTGGGCCGGTAGAGGACGTGGGGCGAGCGGCCCGCGCCCAGCAGCGGCATGAGGATGGCCGCGGTGAGCACGACCATGAGCATCAGGCCGGGGAGAAGGGGCCGCCACTCCTCGCCGATCGAGGGCGGCCCGAAGTGCACCGGGTCGCCGCTCGCCAGCCGGTAGAGGCAATAGACCGCCACCGGGAGCAGCAGGAACAGCAGCCGCCGAAGTCGGCCCTGCCGGGCCTGCTCCCTCGCCACCGCCACGTCCGCGTTGCCCTCTCGGAGCACGCGGGTCTGGCCCAGGGATTCCAATTCCATCATCACGCTCCGTTAATGGCCCGCCACAATAAGTAGTAACACGCCGCTCTACTCCTTCGCCTCATCAGGTTTGAGGGCCTGCTCGGAGAAATGCGGCGAATGGCCGGTTCAGCCCAACTCCGCGATCAAGCCCACATTGGGCGTTTGTCGGCGGCCAGCTCCGATCGCTTGAGGTTGGCCTTGTCCCGAGCCGACAGGACCGGGTCCGCCACGCCCCAGTCAGCATGGATATCGGGGTCGTCCCAGGCCACCCCCAACTCGTCGTCCGGGTCGTAGTACTGGTCGACCAGGTAGGTGATGGTGAGGTCGGTCAGGGCCGCGAAGCCGTGGCCCACGCCGGGCGGGATGTAGACGCCCTGCTCGGCCGCCGGGGGGTCGCCCAGGTCGAGGGTCATGGTCCGGTGCTCGGTGGGCGAGCCCTGGCGCAGGTCGTGGAGCACCACCCGGGCCCGTCCCCGCACCACGTACCAGTAGTCGGCCTGGCG
>DASYMT010000524.1:0-4103 GCA_036008925.1 Acidimicrobiales bacterium
ACTCCGCGAACTGGTCCTCGACCACCAAGGAGTACCAACCCACCGGACGACCACCGAACAGAAAAGGCGACCCTATTCCGTAGGTTCGCCTGTGCGGAATGTCTTGAGACATCTCAGGGTGCCCCCGGCAGGATTCGAACCTGCGACGCACGGTTTAGGAAACCGACGCTCTATCCCCTGAGCTACGGAGCCTCGGGGCAGCAACGGTAGCGGCCGTCCTGGCGGGCAGCCCCGGCATCCGCACCACACCGGCGTGTCATTTCATGTGACCCCGTGATTGGCTTCGCATTCGGCTGCGTAAAACTGCGCGAGTGCGTGTCGCGCTGCTCACCCGGGAGTACCCACCCGACGTCTACGGCGGCGCAGGGGTACACGTCGAGTACCTGGCCCGGGAGATGGCCCGGCTGGTCGACCTGACCGTGCACTGCTGGGGCGAGGACCGGCCGCCGCCCCCGACCGGCCAGCCCCACCCGCGGGTTGTGGCCCACCGCTCGTGGGCCCAGTTGGCGGGCGACGCCGGGCACACGGCCGTGGTGAACGCCCTGTCGATCGACCTGGCCATGGCCGCCCAGTGCGGGGCCGAGGACCTCGTCCACTCCCACACCTGGTACGCCAACCTGGCGGGCCACCTGGCCAAGCTGCTGTACGGGATCCCGCACATCGCCACCGTGCACAGCCTGGAGCCGCTGCGCCCGTGGAAGGCCGAGCAGCTCGGCGGCGGCTATCAGGTGTCGAGCTTCAGCGAGAAGACGGCGCTGGAAGGGGCCGACGCGGTGATCGCGGTGTCGACCGCGGTGGCCGCCGACATCCTCCGTGTGTACCCGGACATCGCCCCCGAGCGGGTCCACGTCATCTACAACGGCGTTGACCCCGACGACTACCAGCCGGGCGGCGACCCGGCCCTGCTGCGGCGCTTCGGCATTGACGAAAGCCGGCCCATCGTGCTGTTCGTGGGCCGCATCACCAGGCAGAAGGGCATCCACCTCCTGTTGCGGGCGGCCCGGCACCTCCCGGCCGACGCCCAGCTTGTGCTGCGGGCGGGCTCGGCCGACACGCCCGAGGTCCAGGCGGAGGTCGACCGGGCCGTGGCTGAGATGCGGGCCACGGGCCGCGACGTGGTGTGGATCGCCGACAGCCTGTCCCGGGAGGAGCTGACGGGCCTGATCGGGTCGGCCACCGTGCTGTGCTGCCCGTCGGTCTACGAGCCGTTCGGCCTGGTCAACGTGGAGGCCATGGCCTGCGCGGTGCCCGTGGTGGCCACGGCGGTCGGTGGCATCCCCGAGATCGTGTCCTCGGGCGAGACCGGCCTGGTCGTGCCCATCGACGCGGTGGGCGACGGGACGGGCCAGCCTCGGGACCCCGACGTCTTCGCCCTCGACCTGGCCGGAGCCATCGGCCGCCTGCTGGACGACCCCGAACTGGCCCGCAAGATGGGCGAAGCCGGGCGGGAGCGGGTGGTCGAGCGCTTCTCCTGGCGGCCGGTGGCCGTGCGCACTGTGGCGCTTTATGAGCAGTTCGTCCGATAATCGGGGAAGTCGCTGGCTGTAAGTGGCAGGCATTGGTATTGTTGACGGGTCATGCCGGGGCGCGCAAGGTGCGCGCCCGTTCGTGGCAGCACCTTCGGGTGCCGGTCGACCTGGGCCCGCCGGTCGACCGTCTGCGGATGGTCGTTGCGGGCGGCCCGTGTATGCCGGGCGACGGGTGTGGCGCCAGCGCCATATGCCGCCGTTTTGCATTCGCAGCCCGTTTGGTGTGACGTTGCGCAACGAGGTGAGTGAACTGTGGCAATGAATCGCGTCGATCACGACGAAGAAGACCTGGTCCGGCTGTATCTGCGGGACATCGGGCGTCATGAGCTCCTGACGAAGGACGATGAGGCCCGGCTCGGGCGCGCCATCGAGGCTGCTGCCGAGGCCCGCAAGGAGCTGGACACGACCAAGCCCACGCCTTCGGTGAAGGCCAGGCTGCGTCGGACCATCCGAGAGGGCGAGGAGGCGGCGCAGACGTTCGTCAACGCCAACCTCCGGCTGGTGGTGTCGATCGCCAAGCGCTACCAGGCGTCGGGGCTCCCCCTGCTCGACCTGGTGCAGGAGGGCAACCTCGGCCTGGTCCATGCGGTCGAGAAGTTCGACTACCGCAAGGGCTTCAAGTTCTCCACGTACGCCACGTGGTGGATCCGCCAGGCCATCGCCCGGGGTATCGCCAACAACGGCCGCACCATCCGGCTGCCCGTCCACGCGGGCGACCTGCTCCGCCAGCTCCAGCAGGCCCGGTCCCGCCTGGAGCTCGAGTTGGGCCGCAAGCCCAGCGTGGCCGACCTGGCCGAGGACCTCGGCCTGTCCGAGCAGCAGGTGCTCGACGTGCTCCGGCACGCCTCGGAGCCGATGAGCCTGTCGCAGCCGATGTCGCCTGACGGGGACGACGAGTTCGGCGACTTCGTGGAGGACACCCTGGCCACCTCGCCCCTGGAGGCGGCGGTGGAGTCGGTGCTGTCCGACGAGCTCGACCGGCTGCTGCGGGTGCTCGACGAGCGGGAGCGGGAGATCCTGCGGCTGCGCTACGGCCTGGACCGCACCGACCCCCGCACGCTGGACGAGGTGGGCGAGCGGTTCAACCTGACCCGCGAGCGCATCCGCCAGATCGAGGCCCGGGCCATGTCGAAGCTGCGGCACCCGTCGCTGGCCGACGACGCCCGCAGCCTCCTCATCGGCTGACCCGCCGCCGCACACGGCACGCTCTGTCTGGAGGACATAGCCCGCGCTATGGCGCTGCTATGTCCTCCAGTCGCGTCCGGGGGAGGGGCGGTTCGAGGAGCAGGCCCATGATGAGGGCGTCCCACAGCTCGCCGTTCTTGCGAGGCCAGTGGCGCCGCAGCCTGCCCTCGACCTCGAAGCCGAACTTTTCGTAGAGGGCCCGGGCCGCGGTGTTGTGGGGCCAGAGCTGGAGGGTGATCTTGTGGGCGCCCTTCGCCTCGGCCCAGGCCACGGCCTCGGCCATGAGGGCGCTGCCCACGCCTTTACCCCGCCAGCCGTCGGCCACGGCCATGCCCAGCTCGGCCACCCGGTAGGGCGGGACGTGCATGCGCAGGGAGCCGACCATGCGGGCCGGCTCGGGGGAGTCGGCGGGTGCGGGCGCGGGTCGGACCTCGGCCACGAAGAGCTGGACATTGTCGGCGTCGAAGTTGCCCGCGAAGCGGACCCGGTAGTCCTCCTTGTCCAGCGGCAGTTCGGCGCCGATCCACCGGCCCTCGCCCGCCACCGCCTCGTGGATGGCGAACCAGGCGTCGAAATCGTCGGGCTGCGCCGGTCGGACGACGACGCTCACGGGGTGGCGGCGATGAAGTCCACCACCACCTGGGCCAGCTCCTCGCCCTTGTCCTCCTGGAGGAAATGGCCGGCGCCGACGATGGTGGTGTGGGGCTGTCCCTGGGCCCCGGCGACCTGGGCCTGGAGGTGGCGGTCGGCGCCCGCGGTGATGGGGTCGCTGTCGGCGAAGGCGGTCAGGAACGGCCGCTCCCACGCGGACAGCACCTCCCAGGCCTTGCGGTTGGCGTCCGAGGCGGGGTCGTCGGGCCTGCTGGGCACCAACAGCGGGAACTGACGGGCGCCCTCCTTGAACGACTCGTCGGGGAACGGGGCGTCGTAGGCGGCGACGACCTCCTCCGACATCTCGGTGGCGCACCCGCCCTTCACGATCCGCCCGACCGGCAGCTCGGGCACCTCCTGGCTGAACTTCTGCCAGGCCAGGAAGGCCTCGCCCGGGTCGCGGTCCCCGGTGGGCAGGAAGGTGTTGGCCGCCACCACCCGGGCGAAGCGGTCGGGGTGCTCGGCCACCAGCCGCAGCCCGAGCAGCCCGCCCCAGTCCTGCCCGACGAGCGTGACGTCGCGCAGGTCGAGCTCGTCGAACAGGAGCGCGCGGAGCCACTCGACGTGCCGCGCGTAGCTGTGGTCGCCGATCTCGGCAGGCTTGTCCGACCGCCCGAACCCGACGAGGTCCGGGGCCACCACCCGCAGCCCGGCGCCGGCGAGGACCGGGATCGTCGTCCGGTACAGGAACGACCAGCTCGGCTCGCCGTGCAGCAGCAGCACGACGGGACCGTCGGC
>DASYMT010000525.1:0-2085 GCA_036008925.1 Acidimicrobiales bacterium
AGCGGTTGTTCTGGACCATCTCCCGGCCGTCGGGGCCGAGCCACTCTCGCCGGTAGGCCTCTACGAAGCGGCCCCGTTCGTCGCCGTGGGCCTCGGGCGTGATGACGACAACGCCGGCGATGGCGGTCTCTCGGTCGATGCGGGCCATGGCGGGCGAGGCTAGAGGGTGGCTGCCACGGCCAGCCCGCAGAGGCCGACGTTGCGGGCCACGGTGCGCCAAGTGGTGGGCGCCTGCGACGAGCCCGCGCCGAAGCAGCCGCACGGCACGTCGTCCCGGCGGGCCGCGTGGGCCGCGGCGGCGCCGGTGAAGAGGGCGAGCAGGCCGAGCGCGATCTCACTGGGCCACGGGGCCGCCACCTGCGCGGCCAGCAGGGCGCCGAGCACCAGCTCGGCGTAGGCCAGCGGCGTGGCGAGGACGGCGGGCAGGCCGAAGCGGGTCGCGGTGGTGCGCCAATCAGGGTCGCGAAGCTTGCTGACGCCGGAGACGAGGAACACGGCGCCGAGGACGACGCGCGCGGCCGGGCCGATCACAGGGCCACGCCGGCGGTCAAGCCTCGAAGCGCCCGAAGCCGCCCCGGTAGAAGAGCAGGGGCTTGCCCTCGGTCCCGACGCCGAGGTCGACCACCCGGCCGATCACGAGGATGTGGTCGCCCGCGTCGTGCTCGGCCTCGATGCGGCACTCGACCCAGCCGAGCACGTCGGAGAGCACCGGTGCGCCGGTGGCCGGGCCCGCCGTCCAGCCCACGCCCTCGAACTTGTCTGCGCCCGAGGTGGCGAAGGTGCGGCACATCGCCTCTTGCGACTCGGCCAGGATGTTGGCGGTGAACGACCCGGCGTCGCGGAGCCGGGGCCAGGTGGACGAGGAGCGGCCCACCGCGAAGGAGACGAGGGGCGGGTCGAGGGACAGCGAGGTCAGCGACTGCACGGTGAGGCCGATGGGGGCCTTGTCGGCGGTGTCGATGCCCGAGATGACGGCTACGCCGGTGGCGAAGTGGCCGAGGACCTGGCGGAAGCGGGCGGTGTCGACGGCGGCAGGGGCGTCGGGCGGGGCGGCGGCGGTTGCGGGGGTGTCGGCGGCGTCGGTCACGACCCGACTTGCTATGCGGAACCGACGGTGAGAATCAAGCCCTCGTAGGCGGCCACGACCTCGTCCAGCCCGTACTTGCGGCCCGTGTCCTGGGCGTGGGCCAGCAGGCGGTCGAGCTCGTCGTCGGAGTGGGCCGGGTCGTGGTGGAACAGGCAGAGCCGGCGCACGCCCGCCTCCTTGGCCACCAGCACGGCATAGTCGACCGTGCAGTGGCCCCAGTGGGCCTTCACCTCGAATTCGTCCGGCGTGTACTGGGCGTCGTGGATGAGCAGGTCGGCGCCGTCGCACAGCTCGAGGACGCTGTCGGCCACCGCGTCGAGGGCGTAGGGGGCCTGGTGGTCGCTGATGTAGACGACGGTGCCGCCGTCCCACTCGATGCGGTAGCCCACGGTGGGGCCGCAGTGGGGCACGGGCCGGACCTTGACCTTGGCGTTGCCGATGGCCAGGTCCTCGTCGTGCACGTCGTGGAAGACGATGTCGCCCCGCAGGTCGGTGAAGTGGACGGGGAAGTAGGGGGGCTTCATGAGGTCGCCGAAGACCTGGTCGAGCGAGCCCTCGGCCTGGCGGGGGCCGTACACGTCGAGCCGGGCGCCGGGCCGGTCGATGGGCGGGAAGAAGGGCAGGCCCTGTACGTGGTCCCAGTGCAGGTGGGTGATGAGGGCGGCGGCCTTGAAGCTCCCGTCGAGCGGCTGGGTCTGGGCCAGCATGCGCAGGCCGGTGCCCAGGTCGAGGAGCAGCGGCGGCTCGTTCTCGACCTCGACCGCGACGGAGGCCGTGTTGCCCCCGTATCGTCGGTTGGCTTCGCACGGACAGGGGCAGGAGCCCCTGCATCCGTAGAACGTGAGCTTCAGCGCAGGACCCCCCCTGACGTGTAAAGGGGAGGTTACCCAGAGATGACCTGACTTCCTTGGCGTGTGACGCAAGTCACGCTAAGTGCGACTTAACGGCCGCCGCTGACCCCCGTGCCCACCAGGCCGCGGGACTGGAGCATGACCTTG
>DASYMT010000526.1:0-3366 GCA_036008925.1 Acidimicrobiales bacterium
ACAGGTCCAACCGCCCGACTCTTAGGCCGACAGGTCGATGCAGGCGACGGCGTCCAGGTCGAGCAGCGTCGTGGGGACGCTCGGGGGCGCCAGCGTCACAGGGACGAAGACGCACCAGGGATGGTGCTCGGTGCAGGGGACGCCGCCGGTGAGGGGCACCGTGTCAAGCGAGACGTCCACGTTGATGGTCGTGGGCTTGCGGACATGCACCCCTAGGCAAGAGTGGGCATCGCTGGGTGGAGTGGCGATAACCACCCCGGCCCCAGCAAATGACCCAGCCAGCAGTAGGGCAAAAAGGACGCGACGAATAAAGCGTGTGCGCATTACGACCCCCAGTCGTGTGTGTCCCGAGGCGGACCTCGGGCCCGATGTCGAAGGCGATCGAGGGCGCGTTTGATCACGCCGACGCTCACCTGTTTGTGCTCAGCCCCACGCGTGCACACACTCGCAATTCACCGCGAGACCGCGGGGCCGAGTCGTTGCACGCGGGCACCGGTGCACTCGGCCCCCACGCACTATCAGTACGAGCAGCAGGCGCGATTCCTCGCGCAAAAAGACCGTTTTTTCCGTTCCCTATTTAAAGAAGAAAGGTTTGAAAAAGAAGGTCGTTAGGACCGCGTGTCGCGGAACCGCCGGGCATAGGCGAAGGTGGCGTCGAGGTAGACGTCCTGGGCCGACAGGCCGGTGCGGCCGAAGTCGCCGCTATAGCCGGGCGAGCAGCCGCCCTGGGGCCAGCACCAGTGTCGAGCGGGCTCGATCTGGGTGCCTTCGTGCCATTCGTTGTAGCTGGTGATGCTGACGAGGTCGGCCCCCGCATCGGTCGCCTCGAGCCACTGGAGGTCGTAGCGCAGTCCCCGCTGGCGGTCGACGACGGCCCGGCCCGGCAGCGTCCGCGTGGCCACCTGGCCGGGCGCCACCGACGGGCCGCAGAGAAGCCGCCGCTGTCGGGCCGCGCCGCAGGCGTAGCCGAACTCGCTGCGGTGATAGCGCACGGGGTCGTATGTGTACACCCCGTCGAAGCCGCCGTCCCTGGCGAACTGGGCGAAGCGCCCGGCCAGCACGGCCGACAGGCTGCCGGTCTCGGCCAGGACCCGCACGCCGCCGACGGCGTGGAGGCGCACGGCCCAATCCGAGGCGGGCGAGAGCATGGCCTCGTAGACGTAGTAGTCGTCGATGGCGAAGTTGGCCCGCAGGCCGTTGATGTCGCGCTGCACGCTGGCCGGGGTCCGCCCGCCGTACGGCTCGATGTGGACGGCGACGCGCAGGCCATGGGCCCGGGCCGCGGCGACCACCTTCGGCAGCACCGAGTCCTCGTATGAGCCCGGCCCCCACCACGAGGACACCACCGTGTCGATCCCTGCCCGCTGCATGTCGGCCATGTGCTGATCGAGCACGGCCGCGTCGGCGCTGCTGTACGCCCCCCGCTTCGGGTAGAAGTCCGACGACACGTCGTTCGGCGGGTTGTGCCCGCCCTGCTCCCAGTGGCGCCACACCCCGGCGCCGTCGCTCGGGTTGGCCCACCACGGGTAGTAGAAGGCCGACACCTCGGGCCCGATCCGCACCGGCAGCGGCGCCAGCCCGACCACCGGGGCGGCCAGGGGCGTGGCCGCCGGGCTGCCCGCGAACCGGGCGTCGCCATAGGTGAAGGTGCCGCCGTCCGACGCCACCAACCAATAGCCCACCCCGCGGGGCGCGGCGGCCACGCCGATGATGGGGCGGTTCAGGGCCATGCCGCCGGTTGAGCCCAAGAACGGCGCGTCGCCGAAGGCGAAGACGCCGCCGTCGGACGCGGCCAGCCAGTAGCCCTTGCCCCCCGGCGCCGCGGCCATGCCGACCACCGGGCGGGCCAGCCGCACGCCGCCCGCCGACCCGAGGAGGCGGGCGTCGCCGAACGCATAGACGTCGCCCTTGGCCCCGACCAGCCAGTAGCCGACCCCGCCGGGCGTGACCGCCATACCGACGACCGGGGCAGGCAGCGGCTGGCCGCCGGTCGAGCCGTAGTAGCCCGCGTCGCCGAAGGCGAACAGGCCGCCGTCCGCGGCCACGAGCCAATAGCCCCTGCCGCTCGGGGTGGACGCCATGCCCACGATGGGCTGGTTCAGACTGAGCGCGCCGGTCGAGCCGAAGTAGCCCGCGTCGCCGAAGGCGAAGATCCCCCCGTCGGACGCGGCCAGCCAGTAGCCCCGGCCGGACGGCGTCGAGGCCATCGCCACCACCGGCCGGTTCAGGCGGCGTCCGCCCATCGACCCGTGGAAGCCGCCGCCGTAGTCGAACACGCCTCCGTCGGCCGCGGCCATCCAGTAGCCGCGCGACGCAGGCAGGTCGCCCCACGTCGTCTTGCCGGTGGCGGTCGCCCCGCGGGCCCGCCCCGCGCCCTGTCCGGTCGTGACTGTGGCCCAGAGGACGGCCATCGCCAAGAGCGCGCCGCCTACCCGCCTTCCGCCGTGCATGAGGCCCAGGATGGCACGCCGGTCAAGCCTTTGCGGCCGTCCGGCGGCGGATGGCGACGAGGGCAAGGGCGACGGCCAGGACCACCGCGCCCGTCTCGCGGGCGGGCCCGTTCGACGAGCCGGTGGCCGGGAGGGGGCCGCCCGCCGTCGCACCTGCCCCGCCGCCGGGGGGGATGTTCGACGTGTTCGCCGCGGCTGCGAACGTGAAGGCGGGCGCCACGTCGAGCCAGTGCTTGGCCGCCGGGTCGCTGCTCGAATTGACCCCCACCAGGGAGAAGCCGGTGACCGCGAAGAGCGGGTCGCCGTTCTGGAAGCCCTGCACCACCGGGGCGGCCGTGGTGACCGTGGCCGGCTGCTGCAGGGTGGTCTTGAACTGGGCCACCGGCGTGTCGAGCACGATGGTGTTGGCCGCGGCGTCGATCGTCGCCTTGGGGGTGATGGCGGCGTCGCTGACATAGGCGTCGACCAGCCCGTTGCCCGGCAGGTGCCCGCCCGCCGCCGCCTGCGTGCCGTCGAGGTTCACCCGCAGGCCCACCCAGAACACGTCGAGGGGCGTGGCGAACCGAGTGGCGATCAGGAGCTGGCGGCCGAGGCCCGTCTGCACGGCCTGGACCAGCTTCGACACGTCGGCCACCTGGATGGTCGTGCGCAGCGTGGCCGAGTCGGGCCTGCTGAGGGCGACGCTTTTGATGTCGCCTCCGGGAGCGGCCTGGCTGGGCAGCGCCGACTCGTACGGCCAGCCCGCGTCGTCGGCCGGGTCGCCGACCTGCTCGGCCACCCGGGACACGCCCGCCACCGTGCCCGCCGCGGCGAAGGCCGAGGGGCCCGCCGTCTGGCGGTACATGGTGACCGTCGTGCCTTGGTTGGAGCGGGACGAGTCGGTGGTGATGACGTGGGCCTGGCCCGTCACAGGCGA
>DASYMT010000527.1:0-3936 GCA_036008925.1 Acidimicrobiales bacterium
CGCGTCGACCACGCCGTCTCCGGTGAAGTCGATCAACGGCTTGCCCAGGAGCCGTTCCAGTTGTGCGTCAGCCACAGGCCCGTCAGCCACAGGACCGTCGACGCGAGCCAGGCCCCCGGCAGGATCACACCGTCCATCAGCCCATCCTGGCGGACGCCGACCTCATCCGGCCGGCACCATCGGGCCATGCCCCGGCACCCGTTGGCCGACGTGCTGGCGGCCGAGCCCGGCGTGATCGAGCGGCGCTCGCAGTTCGGCCACCCGGTGGCCTTCTGGGTGCATGGCCGCGAGGTGGCCCACTTCGAGGGCGACGACGTGCTCGAGCTGCGCCTCACCCGCCCGGTGGTCAGGGCCGAGCGGGCTGCGCTGCGGGGCGACCCCCGCTTCACCCTGCGGCCCTCGGCCAGCGACTGGGTGGAGCTGCGGGTGGCGCCGGGCGACCAGGCCGACGCGGCCGACGCGCTGGCCTGGTTCCGGCGGGCCGTCGCCGCCCACCGGCCGACCTGACCGGCGCAGGCGGGCTAGGCCCGCTCGACCACCACGACCTGGATGGGCCGGGACGTGTTGGCCTGGTACTCGTCGTAGGCGGGCCAGATCGAGGTCATCAGCTTCCACAGGCGGTCCTTCTCCTCGCCCGTGGCCGTGCGAGCCCGGCCCGCGAAGCGGTCGGCCTTCACCTGCACCTCGACGGCCGGGTCCTCGACCAGGTTGAGGTACCACAGGGGGTCGGTGGGGGCACCGCCCTTGGAGGCCACGACCACGTAGCCGTCGCCGTCCTGCCCGTAGATCAAGGCGGTGCGACGGGGCTGGCCCGAGCGCCTGCCCTTGGTGGTCAAGAGCAGGGTGGGCACGCCCTTCCAGTCGTGGCCCTCCTCGCCGTTGGTCTCGACGTACTTCTGCGTGTGGTCCCGGATCCAGGGGACCGGGCTGTCGACAGGCTCCATGAAGGCGCACGATATGGCCGGCCGCGGGCCTACCCGCGCCGCGACAGGGACGCGTGTGCAGAACCGGGTCGGGTGGGGCAGGCTGGCCCCATGGCCGAGGAATGCACCCACCTGCACCTGATCGAGCCCGTCATGCCGAACGGGCCCGGCTGCGAGGACTGCCTGGCCGCGGGCAGGCACGACTGGGTCCACCTGCGCGTGTGCCAGACCTGCGGGCACGTGGGGTGCTGCGACAGCTCGCCGGGAACCCACGCCACCAAGCACTTCCTGGCCGTCGGGCACCCCATCGTCCGCTCCTACGAGCCGGGCGAGGACTGGTTCTGGTGCTACATCGACGAGATGGCCTTCGAGCTGGCCGGGGCGCCGCCCGCACCGTCGCACCCCTGACCCCGCCTGCCCGGCGCCATCGGGGCCGGGGACCCCTGGGCGATTTCACCCGCCCTACCTACCAGTAGGTAGGCTCGCGCCATGAACGACCGCGACCTCCTCGACGCGCTGGCCCCCACCGCCGAGACCCTGCTGCACCGCCACTACGACCTGGCCAAGGAGTGGTTCCCCCACGACCTCGTCCCCTGGTCGCAGGCCCGCGACTTCGAGCCGGGCTGGGAGTGGGACCCGGCCGAGGCCACGGTCGACCCGGCCGTGCGCAGCGCCCTGTTCGTGAACCTCTTGACCGAGGACAACCTCCCCTACTACTTCGCCACCCTGGCCCGGGTCTTCGGCGACGGCGTGTGGGGCGTGTGGGCCCGGCGCTGGACGGCGGAGGAGGGGCGTCACGCCCTGGTCATCAGGGACTGGCTCACCGCCACCCGGGCCATCGACCCGGTGGAGCTGGAGCGGGCCCGCATGGAGCAGGTCTCGAGCGGCATCGTCCCCGAGCCCCAGACGGCGGCCGACGCCATCGCCTACGTGGCCCTTCAGGAGCTGGCCACCCGGGTCAGCCACCGCAACACGGGCAAGCTGCTCGACGACCCGGCGGGCGAGGCGGTCATGAAGCGGGTGGCGGCCGACGAGAACCTCCACTACCTCTTCTACAAGGACCTGGCCGTGGCCGCCATCGAGCTCGACCCGTCGGGCATGGTCCTGGCCATCGAGCGCCAGGTCGTCGGCTTCGAGATGCCCGGCACCGGCATCCGCGACTTCCGCCGCCACGCCCTGGCCATCGCCGCCGCCGGCATCTACGACCTGGGCCTGCACCACAGCGAGGTGCTCGCCCCCGTCGTGCTCCGCCAATGGCGGCTCGAGCAGCTCACCGGCCTGTCCGACGAGGCCGAGACGGCCCGGGACCGCACCCTGCGCCACATGGCCCGGCTGGAGTCGGCAGGCCGCCGCATGACCAGCAGGCGAGACGAAAAGCGTGGCGCGAAGGCGGACGCCGCCGCCTCGTAGCCGTTGTAACGTCGGGGCCACCGACGAGGGGAGCTGCACCATGGCGGCACGGCGAGCGGCGGCACTGGCGTTCTTCACTCTGGCCGCAGCGGCCGCCACGGCGGTCGGGCCGCCCCCGGCGGGCGCGGCGGTGGCCGACGCTGCCGCCCTGCGGGCCGCCATCACCGCGGCCAACGGCGACAACGGGGCCGACACCATCGACCTGTCCCCCGGCGCCACCTACACGTTCGACTCCGGGTGCGGTGCGGCGAGCGACGAGAACGCCAACGCGACCGGCGACCTCGACGTGAACGACACCGCCGCGCTCACCATCAGGGCCGTGCACGGCCAGGCCCCGGCCACCATCGACTGGCAGTGCCCAGGCCAGCGCGTGTTCCACAACCTCGGGTCCGGCGAGCTGATCCTGGCCGACGTGGTGGTGACCGGCGGCGGCGCGCCCGACGGGGCCGACGGCGGCGGCGTCCTCTCCCCCAACGCCACCATCACCGTGATCGACGCCGCCTTCACCGACAACGCGGCGGGCGCGGGCGGCGGCCGGGGCGGGGCCATCGCCACCGGCTCGGGCGACATCGTGGCCGTGCGCTCCCTCTTCAGCGCCAACCGGGCGGGCGACGGCGAGGCGGGCACCGACGGCTCGGCGGGCACCGTCGGCACGGGCGGCAGCACGCCCACCCCGACGGCCAGGACGCCGCAGCCCACGCCTCCGACGCAGACCGGCGGGGGGGGCGGCGCCACCGTGCCCACCGGCGAGAGCGCAGTCGGCATCGCGGGGACGGCGGGCGACAGCACCCACACCGCGGGCGCGGGCGGCAACGCGGTCGGGGGCAGGGGGTCCGACGCGCCCACGGTGGGCGGCGGCGGCTCGGGCACCGGCGGCAAGGGCGGAGCGGGCGGGTCGTATGGCGCGGCCTCTCCGGGCGGCGCGGGCGGCGTCGGCGGGACGGGCACGGCGGGCGGGCCCGGGGGCAAGGGCGGCGACGGCGGTGCGCTGGCCAGCGACTCGGGGACCATCACCCTCATCGACTGCACCTTCGCCGACAACGCCGCGGGCGCGGGCGGGACCGGCGGCGCGGGCGGCATCGGCGGCGCCGGGGGCGCGGGCGGGACCGGCGGCGCAGGCCTGTCGGCCAACGGCGGCACGGGCGGGTCGGGCACCGGCGGCGCGGGCGGGGACAACCCCACCGGCGCGGGCGGGGCGGGAGGCGCGGGCCTCGGCGGGGCCGGGGGCAACGGCGGCACCGGGGGCGCAGGCGGCACGGGCGGGGCCGGGGGCACTGGAGGCGCCGGGGGCGTGGGCGGACCTGGCGGCGCGGGCGGCGACGGCGGGGCCGTCTGGTCGGGCGGGCCGCTGCACGTCTCGGCGTCGACCTTCACCGGCAACCTGGTCGGCGAGGGCGGCGCGGGCGGCATGGGAGGCGGCGGCGGCCAGGCGGGCAAGGCGGGCGACGGCGGCACGGGCGGCGACGCGGCCGGGGGCACGGGCGGCGCGGGCCAGGGCGGCGCGGCCGGCCTCGGTCCGGCCTCGACGACCACCGCACCGGGCGGCACCGGGACCGGCGGCGCGGGCGGCAACGGCGGGACGGCGGGGAACGGCGGTGGCGCG
>DASYMT010000528.1:0-2780 GCA_036008925.1 Acidimicrobiales bacterium
CACGCAGCCGACCAGGAGCGCCTTGGAGGGGTGGCCGTTGGCGTGGACGATCCAGGCCAGGGCGAAGGAGAACAGCATCTGCTCGGACTGGGCGATGACCAGCAGGCGCCTGCGGTCGAAGGCGTCGGCCAGCAGGCCGCCCACGGTGGAGAGCACCAGCAGCGGCCCCAGTTGGGCGAAGTAGACGAGGGCCACGAAGCTCGACGACCCGGTCAGCTTGAAGGCGAACGCCCCCAAGGCCACGTTCTGCATCCACGTGCCGACATTGGAGGCCAGCGACCCCAGCCAGACGATGCGGAAGTCACGGTGGGCGAACGCGGCGCGGGCCGAGCCGGGGGTGAACGGCGTGTCCCCTTCGAGGGTGGCGTCTTCGGCGTCGGCGGCGTCGGTGGCGTCGGGTGTGGAGGACATAGAGGGGCGGAAACGCACCCTATGTCCTCCAGATCGTTAGCTCCCGAACAATACGCCGGGGTTGAGCACGCCCGCCGGGTCGAGGGCCGACTTGGCCGCCCGCAACGCGGCGGCGAACGGCTCGGGACGCTGCCGGTCGTACCAGGGCCGGTGGTCGCGGCCCACCGCGTGGTGGTGGGTGATGGTGCCGCCCGCGGCCAGCAGGGCTTCGGAGGCGGCCGACTTCACCTCGTCCCACATGGCGATCTGCGAGCCCCGCCTGCCGGGGGCGATGACCGAGAAGTAGGGCGCGGGGCCGTCGGGGTAGACGTGGGTGAAGCGGCAGGTGACCCAGCCCCCGCCGCACACCTCGGCCAGCGCCTTCTCCACCGCCGCGGTCACGGTGCCGTGCAGGTCGCCGAAGCGGTCCCACGTGACTGCCGTCTCGAACGTCTCCACCACCATGCCCATGGCCACCAGCGCGTCGCGGGAGTAGGGCGCCCGCAGGAACGACCCCCGCCACGCGCCCGCCGCGTCGGGCCTCGTGTCGGACGACGTGCGCACGCCCTCCGGCAGCGTCCCTCCGTGGTCCTGCACCAGCTCCACGGCCCGGGCCATCCACGCGTCCACCGGGTGGTCGGCCGACTCGAAGCCCAGCACCAGCAAGGCCTCGCCGGTGGTGACGCCCGCCGCGGTCATGGCCTCGCCCGGGTCCAGCAGCCGGCAGTTGGCGGGGAACAGCGCGGCCTGGCCGATGGCCCGCGCCGCCGCCGCGCCCTCGGTGAAGGAGCCGAACCGCACGCCCGCCGACGCCTTGTGCACCGGGCGGTCCTGCATGCGCATCCACGCCTCGGTGATGATGCCGAGCGTCCCCTCCGAGCCCAGGAACAGCCGGTCGGGAGACGGGCCCGCGCCGGAGCCGGGCAGCCGCCGGGACTCCGAGATGCCTGCGGGCGTGACCACCCGCAGGGACTGGCAGAAGTCGTCGATGTGCGTGTAGTTGGTGGCGAAGTGGCCGCCGGAGCGGGTGGCCAGCCAGCCGCCCAGGGTCGAGAACTCGAAGGACTGCGGGTAGTGGCGCAGGGTGTAGCCCTCGGGCCGCAGTTGCTCTTCGAGGACGGGTCCAAGGGCGCCGGCCTGGATGCGCGCCGCCCGGCTCACCCTGTCGATCTCCAGCACCCGGTCCATGCGGGTCATGTCGATCGACACCGCGCCCGCGCACTCCACGCCGCCCACCACCGACGAGCCGCCGCCGTAGGGCGTGGCGTGGGCGTTCGTGTCGGCGCACCAGTCGAGGAGGGCCACCACGTCGGCCTCGGACTCGGGATAGGCCACGAAGCTGGGGGCGGCGTCGAAGTCGCCCGCGAAGCCTCGCACGATGTCGCGGAAGCTCTTGCCGTACGTGTGCGAGGCCCGGTCGTACGGATCGGTGGAGCACAGGCGGGCGAGGGCGTCCGGCGGGTGGACGCGAGGCGGCGGCAGCCCGATGTCGGACAGGGCCGGCGGGGTCGCCACGTCCACCTCGACGCCCAAGCGGGCGGCCACGGCCGCGGCCAGGTTCCCCGACTGTTCCGGGGTGAGCGCCTCGTCCTCCCAGCCCCACCCCCACCATGAGCGCCGGCGCATGTCGGAACCGTAGACCGAAGCCTGCCCCCCCACCCGGACTGGAGGACATACCGCGTGGAATCGGCGCGCTATGTCCTCCAGACGGCGTTCCAGGCGCGAGGCTGGGGGCGATGACGCACGGCTACATCTACGACCTGCTGCGCAAACTGGGCCTCAGCGACTTCCAGGCCAGCACGGGCGAGTTCCTCTTGGTCAAGCCGGTCAAGATCGCCATCATCCTGCTGGCCGCCCTGTTCGTGGGCCGCCTGGCGGGCCGGGCCGTGCGCCGCTTCGTCCGCAGCGTCCACCGCCGCTCGCCCCTCCTGACCAACTCCCCCCGGGCCGAGCAGCGGGCCGCCACCGTGGGCGACGTGCTGGCCAGCATCACCCGGGGCGCCATCATGTCGATCGCCGTCCTCATCGTCCTGTCCCAGGTCGGGGTGGACCTCGCCCCCCTCATCGCGGGCGCGGGCATCGCGGGCATCGCCATCGGCTTCGGCGCCCAGAGCCTGGTGAAGGACTTCCTGGCCGGCCTCTTCGTGCTTCTCGAGGACCAGTACGGGGTGGGCGACACGGTGGTCCTGGCCGACACCACCGGCACGGTCGAGGACGTGACCCTGCGCATCACCCGGCTTCGCAGCGTCGACGGCACCGTGTGGTACGTGCCCAACGGCGAGGTGCGAAAAGTGGGCAACCAGTCCATGGAGTGGAACCGGGCCCTGGTCGACGTGCTCGTGCCCTACGACGCCGACCTGGCCAAGGTGCAGGCCGCCGTCACCGCCGCG
>DASYMT010000529.1:0-9399 GCA_036008925.1 Acidimicrobiales bacterium
CGACGCCCGCCGCCCCCCGGCCCGCCGCCCGCGCCGCGGCGCCCCGCGGCACGGCCCAGCCTGCGGCCCCGGCCCCAACAGCGGCCCCAACACCGGCCCAGCCCAAGCCCAAGGCCCCGCCCAAGCCCGCCCGTTCCGGTGGAAGCTGAGCGCACCTTCCGGGCCATGGGCACCACCGTCCACCTCATCGTGGTAGGCGGTCCGGCCCCGCTGCTCGACCAGGCCGAGGCGCGCGTCGAGCAACTCGAGGCCCGTTGGTCCCGCTTCCGACCGGACAGCGAGCTGTGCCGGCTCAACGCGGCCGCAGGCCGCCCGGCCGTCGTGTCCGACGAGACCTTCGCCGTCGTGCAGCGGGCGGTCGAGGGCTGGCGCCACACCGAGGGCCGCTTCGACCCCACCGTGTTCCACGCCATGGTCGCCGCAGGCTACGACCGCACCTTCCCCGACGTGGCCAACGCGCCCCGGCCCGCCGAGACCGGGACCAAGACCGGGACCGAGGTCGAGCACAAGCCCGCGCCCGGATGCGCGGGCATCGACCTGGCCCCCTCGGTCAACGCCGTGACCCTGCCTCCGGGCGTGGCCCTCGACCTGGGCGGCATCGGCAAGGGCTATGCGGCCGACCTCATCGCCAACCATCTCATCGACGGGGGAGCCGAGGGCGCGTGCGTCAGCATCGGCGGCGACCTGCGGTGCATGGGGACGGCGCCGTGGGACGAGGGCTGGCTCGTCGACATCGAGGACCCCCACGACCCGGACCGCGACCTCATGCGCCTGACCCTCGGGAAGGGCGCGGTCGCCACCACCACCCGCACCAAGCGGGTCTGGGGCGCCGACAACCAGCACCACCACGTCATCAACCCGGCCACCGGCGCGCCCGCGCGCACACAAACGATCTCGGCCACCGCCTTCGCCGAGGAGGCGTGGTGGGCCGAGGTCCTGAGCAAGTCCCTGTTCCTCGGCGGCCCGGCCGACAAAGGCGGGGGCTTCACCGTGGACGACAACGGCGAGGTGCACGAGCACACATGAACCCGCACCCGAAGCTCTGGTGGTACGTGGCCCGGTCGAGCGGTCTGGTGGCGTGGTGGCTGGTCGCCGCGTCGGTGTTCTGGGGCCTGCTCCTGTCCACCCGCCTGCTCAAGAAGCGGCCTGCCCCGGCCTGGCTGCTCGACCTGCACCGCTTCCTCGGCGCCCTGTCGATCGTGTTCACCGGCGTCCACCTGCTGGGCCTGGTGGCCGACAGCTACACCCACTTCGGCCCGTCGGACCTGCTCGTCCCCTTCGCCTCCGACTGGCGGCCCGGCGCAGTGACGTGGGGCGTGATCGGGCTCTACCTCTTGGTGGCCATCGAGGTCACGTCCCTCTTCATGCGCCGCATCCCCCGGCGCTGGTGGCGGGCCGTGCACTCGTCGAGCTTCGTGCTCTTCGTGTTGGCGACCGTGCACGCCTTCGCCGCGGGCGCAGACGCGGGCAACACCGCCGTGCAGTGGAGCGCGTGGGCCATGACGTTCGTGTTCCTCTTCCTCACCACCTACCGGCAGCTCAGCGGTAGGCGCGGGCCTGGAGCTCGTACAGCTCGGCGTACACCCCGCCCTTCGCCATGAGCTGCTGGTGGCTGCCGCACTCGGTCACCGTGCCCCCGCCCACCACCACGATGAGGTCGGCCATGCGCACCGTCGAGAACCGGTGCGACACCAGCAGGGTGATGCCGCCGGTGTCGGCCGCCACCGTGCGGGCGGCGCCCGCGTAGCGCTCGAACAGGGCGTGCTCGGTGTCGGCGTCGAGGGCGGCAGTGGGCTCGTCGAGGACCAACAGCAGCGGCGCCCCGCGCATCATGGCCCGCCCCAGCGCAAGCTTCTGCCACTGCCCGCCGGACAGCTCCACGCCGCTGTCGAAGCTGCGCCCCACCTGCGTCTCCAGCCCGGCCGCCATGGCCTGCACCACGTCGGCGGCCGACGCCCGGTCGAGGGCGGCGCCCACCGCGGCGGCGTCGTCGATGAGCGGCAGGTCGCCCACGCCGACCGTCTCCCGGGCCAGCAGCTCCAGCTTGGCGAAGTCCTGGAACCCGGCCGACATGCGCGCCCGCCACGCGCCCGCCGGAATGCGCCGCAGGTCGACGCCGTCGACCAGCACGGCGCCCGAGGTGGGGGAGTAGAAGCCGCACAACAGCTTGACCAGCGTGCTCTTGCCCGCCCCGTTGTCGCCCACCACCGCCACCGTCGACCCCGCCGGGAGGTGCAGTTGCACCTGGTGCAGCACGTCCGCCTCGGTGCCGGGGTAGCGGAACCCGACGTCGACCAGGTCGATGCCGCGGGCCAGCCGGGCCGGGGGGTCGACCGGGTCCGCGGCCGGGGTGGCCGCGGCGGCGGCGTCGTCGGCCACCCGCAGGTACCGCGACACCGTCTTCAGCGTGTCGAGCAGCCAGCCCACCATCCAGAACACGCTGTTCACCTGTTGGTTCACTTGCGCGGCCATCGACACGACCAGCACCACGTCGGCCGCGTCGGCCCGGCCCGCAACCGCCGACTGGGCGATGAGGGCCAGGGCGGCCACATAGGCGGCGGCGAACACCATCCACCCTCCGGTGGTGACGGCCATGGTGCGCAGGGCGGCGCGGTCGTACTCGGCGTTGACGTCGTCGACCAGGCCGGTGAAGCGCCGGCGCAGCTCCCGGCGCAGGCCGAACACCCGCAGCTCCTTGGCGGGCGCGCCGGTGGTGGCCAAGGTGAACAGGTGCATGGCCAGCCTGTTCCGCTCGGCCGTGTCCTCCTGGATCTGCTGGTAGCGCCTGCGGGTGTACGCCGACGCGGCGATGGACGGGATGCCGAACAGCGGCAGCAGCAGCAGGCGCAGGTCCACCGACGCCAGCAGCGCGGTGGTCGTGGCCATGGACGCCACCGTTCCGAAGTTCTCGACCAGCGCGCCGACCGACCCGCTTAGCTGGCGGCGTTGGGTGCGCACCAGGTCCAGCCGGTCCAAGTGCTCGGGCCGCTCGTGGTGCTCGAGCCCGGGGATCCCCGCAGTGAGGGCGATGAGCTCGGCGTCGATGAGCATGGAGGTCGTCTCCTCCATGCGGAAGCGCAGGTCGAGTCGGACGAGGCCGGCGCCGAGGGTGACCGCGCCCAGGCCGCCCAGCGCCACGGCCAGGACGACGGCCCGGTGCCCGTCGCCGCTGATGACCGCGGCGATCACCCGGCTCAGGGTGTAGGCCAGCAGCGGCTGCGAGGCGGCCGACACGGCCGACATGGCCAGCGCCCCCGCGGCCCGCCACGGATCGGCCCGGAAGGCCAGCGCGGTCATGAACCACAGGGCCCGCAGCCGCTCCCTCACCGCACCTCCTCGGCGAACCGGGCCGCCTGCAACGAGAACATGCGGGCGTAGTGGCCGCCCGCGGCGACCAGCTCGGCGTGGCTGCCGTCCTCCACCACCCGGCCCTGGTCGAGCACCACGATGCGCTCGGCCCGGCGCACGGTCGAGAAGCGGTGGGAGATGACGACGGTGGTCACGCCCCTGGTCAGCTCCAGAAACCGGTCGTACAACTCGGCCTCGGCCCGCACGTCGAGGTTGGCGGTGGGCTCGTCGAGCACGAGGATCCCCGCGCCGCCCCGCACGGCGAGCAGGGCCCGGGCCAGCGCCACGCGCTGCCACTGGCCGCCCGACAGGTCGACCCCGTCGGTGAACCGCCGCGACAGCACGGTGTCCCAGCCACGGGGGAGGCCCGCCACGATCTCGGACGCGCCCGCTTGCGCGGCGGCGTCGTCCAGCGCGGCCCGGTCGCCCGCCAGCTCCAGCGCGCCGAAGGCCACGTTGTCGGCGGCCGACAGCTCGTAGCGGGTGAAGTCCTGGAAGATGGCGGCCACCCGGCGCTGCCACCGGTCGGGGTCGAGACCGCGCAGGTCGACGCCGTCGACCGTGATGCGCCCGCCGGTCGGGTCGTGCAGCCGGGCCAGCAGCTTGACCAGGGTTGTCTTGCCCGCCCCGTTGACGCCGACCACGGCCAGCGACTGGCCCGCCCGCACCTCCAGGTCGAGCCCGTCGTACACCTCGCGGGTGCTGCCGGGGTAGGTGAAGCGCACGCCCTCGAACCGCACTGATCGGGCGGGCATCCCGTCCGACGGGGCCGAGCCCTCCATGGCCTCCCGCCGCTCGGCCAGCACCCGCTCGACCTCGACCAGCGTGGGCATGACGGCCGACGCCTGCTCCACCTGCACGTCGTGGTTGCTGATCGACAGGATGGCCCGGATGCCGCCCATGGCGTTGAGCAGGATGGTGAGGCCGGTCAGCGTGATGCGCCGGTCGACCGCGGCCTGGACGATGAGCCCGTAGCCGAAGCCCGCGGCGGCGAGCATGGCCAGCAGGGGCGGGACGAGGCGGCGCTGGCCCGCGGCCCGGTTGCGCCACACCGCGTGCATGGCGGTGAGGTAGTGGCCCCGGAACCGCTCCACCAGCCAGTCGGCCAGGCCGAACACCCGGGTCTCCTTGGCCGCCGCGGGCAGCAGGGCCAGGTCCACGAAGTTCTGCGAGCGGCGCAGCACGGGCGTCTGGCCCACCCTGGTCTCCACCGACGTCAGGATGTGCCGCCGCATCACCACCCGCATCCAGAACAGCGACCCGCCCACCACGAGGGGCAGCCACCATCGGAAGGCGCCGAGCAGCACGACGGGCGGGATCACCGCCAGCCGGTGCACCGCCACCTGCACGATGCCCTCGATCCCGGTGCCTGGGGTGACGCCGTTGGCATCGCCCTGGACCACCGCGATCTTGTCGAGCACCTCGGGGTCCTCCACGTGGGCCACGCCCGCGGGCTGGAGGGCGGCGTCGAGCACCCGGGTCCTGACCCGCCGGTCGACTCGGCGGGCGGCGATGAAGGACAGCGCCTCGCGCACCCCGGCCGCCGCGTACTCGAGCACGAAGGCGGCGGCCAGCACCACCAGGGCGGTGAGCAGGCGTCGTCCGGGCGGCGAGTCCCATCCCTGGCGCACGGCACCGGGCACGCTGCCCACCAGGCGGCCGCCCTGCACGGTGATGGTGAACGACAGGACGGGGGAGAGGAGCACAAGGCCGCCCAGCGCGGCGGTGATGGGCCGGCCCGCGCCCGGCACCTCCCGCAGCAGCAGCAGCCGGGGCGAGCGCCGCCACCGCCGTATCCGTTCCCGTGCCCCCAGCACTTCGCCTCCCGCCTAGCCGTCTTCGTCCATGGGCCACACCCCGGTGAGCAGGCCGAAGGACCGGCGGCCGTCGTCCGTCTCGGCCTGGTCGGCGGCCGGGTACTCGTCGGCGATGGCCCGCAGCCGCTCGGTGAGCTCGACCCGTTGGTCCTCGGTGAGGCGCAGGTGGGTCAGGCCCAGCATGGTCCGCTTCTTGCCGTCCTTCTCCCGCCTGCGGGTGGCTGCCGCGTACTCCCGCTGAGCCCGCTGGAGGATGCCCGCGATGAGGCTCGCCACCGCGGCGGGGGGCATGGCCAGGTTGGGGTCGATGACGATGTGCTCCGACACCAACTGGTACCGCCGCTCCTGGCCCCGGCGGTCGTCGGCCCGGATGAGGCCGCGGCGCTCCAGCAGGCCGAGGTGGTAGTAGAGGCGGTCGGCGGGACGGGCCGTCTGGGCCGCCAACTCCTTCACGGTGCGGGGGGCGTCGAGCAGGGACAGAAGCTGGTGGCGCAAGGGGTCGGCCAGCGCCTTGAGGGTGGCCACGTCCTTGATGACGACGGTGCCCTCCTTCCCCCCTTTGCCGCCTGCGCCCCCTGTCCCCATAGGCATTGGAGATTATTCCAACAATGGAGAAGTCTGCAACACGTTGGTCCTGCGGTCCCGCGTGGGTACGGCCCAGGCATGTCTGACACCGCCGACGCTGACGCTGACACTGCGCACGCCACCACCGAGCCGCCCGTCGAGCACCCGGTGGACGAGGACCCCGGGCTGCCCATCCCGGCCACCGAGGAGCAGGCCCGCAGCCGGCCCTCGTCGGCCGAGGAGGAGGCCAAGGCCGCGGAGGTGGCGGCCGACGAGGCGGTGGTGGGCAACACGGCGATCGGGGGGACGGGCGGCGGCGTGCGCTTCTTCGGCGCCGACGAGCCCACCCTCTGAATCCCCGCTTCGGCCACGGAAGCACCGGCGGGGCGAGCGGCGGCGGAGGCCCGGCGGGCGAGTTGCTAGTCGCCGATGGTGCCGTCGAGCAGCTCGCGCAGGATGTCGGCGTGGCCGTTGTGGCGGGCCGTCTCCTCGATCATGTGGACCATGACCCAGCGCAGCGTGGGCTTGCGCTGGCGGTGCCGGGCCACCTCGTCGAGTGACCCGGCCCCGGCGGCCACCCGCCTGCTCTCGGCACACGCCTCGCGGTAGGCGGCCACCAGCTCCGCCACCGACTCGTCCAGCCGGGGCTGGAACTGATCCCCCTCCAACTCAGGCAGGTCCCGTCCTGCGAACACCTCCTGGAACCACCACCGCTCGACGTCGGTGAGGTGCTTGACCAGGCCGAGCAGCGACGTCCCACTGGGCACCATCGACCGCCGGGCGTCGTCGTCCGACAGCCCGTCGAGCTTCCACACCAGCACCCCTCGGTGGTAGTCGAGCCACTGGCCGAGCGACTGGCGCTCGTCGGTCGGCTCGAATCCGGGCTCGGGGAACTCCTTGTCAGCCATCCCCGCAGTCTGCCCGGCCTACTGTCCGCCTGTGATCGAGGAGCTTGAGTCGGGCCGCACCCATCTGGCCGCCCCCGCCCTGCTCGCCCTGCGCACCCACATACCGTCGGCCGAGGAGCTGGTGGACCGCATCGACCGCGTGCAGCGCCCCGAGGGGTACCGGGTGGCCGCGTCATTCGAGGCCGGGGTCGACCATGCGGTCGCGGCGGTGGGCTTCCGCCAGGGGAACATGCTCTGGTGTGGACGGCACATCTACATCGACGACCTGTCCACGCTGCCCGACTTCCGACGCCGGGGCCATGCCGCCGCCCTCCTCGACTGGGTGGCAGACGAGGCCAGGCGGCTGGGCTGCGAGCAGGTGGACCTGGACTCCGGCACCCCTCGCCATGACGCCCATCGCCGCTACTTGGCTTCCGGGTACCGCATCACGTCGTTCCACTTCGTACGGGACATTTGAGCCGGGGAAAACCCGTGCTATAAGCGGGTCGGCGGCTCGTCGTCTCCCGGTGAATTCACCCGAATGAGCTTCGACACGGAGCCCCTCGCCACCCTCCCGCCACCCTGGACGTCTGGTTGACCGTTCGACCACGTGTTCGCAGGTGGGGCCGGGCGCGGGGGCGGGGGTGGGACTCAGATCGCCCTGACGCTAGTCACAATTGCCCATGCAGTCACCGTCAAAAGAAACATGGGGGAATTGTCCCCCGGAGCAGCCTGGCGATTTCTTCGATGGGAAAGCGCAGGTCACCGCCGGTTAGAGGCTTGACCATCGAATATCCTCCGTCTGACCACTAGCAATTACGGCCCCGCGTCGGTACTGTGCAGGTTGGGCGGAATCAGACGATCTGGTCGCGCCCGCACGCACACGCGTCGGCCGACAGGCAGGCGCGATCGCAATCAACGAGGGGGCACGGGTGCGCGGAAGCTCAGACCCGATCACGGCGAATCGGGCCACACGGCGGGCAGGCCGCTTGATGTTGTTGAGCCTCGGGCTCACGGCGCTGGCGTTGGCGTTCGGAGGCAGGGCCGACGCAGCCGCGCCCTTCGCGGCCGGCGCCACCGTCAACCCGGCCACGCAGTACCTGGACGACAGTGCGGGCTCCATGCTCACCTTCACCGTCGCCAACACGGGTACGACCAGCAGCATCGGCGCGGTCGAGATCAACCGGCCCGACGGGTCGTTCAAGCTGACCCAGTGCCCGCTGGCGCCCTTCGGGTGGAAGGTCCAGGCGGCCGAGACCAAGTGCCGTTACCGCAGCGCCGACGGCACGGCCGACGACATCAAGCCGGGCAAGTCGGCCTCCTTCTCCGTGCGCAGCAAGACCGATCCGGGCACCCAGGACCGCACCGGCGTCTGGAACGTCCAGGTAAGCAAGACCAACCAGTTCGACGCGGGCAGCATGACCGCCGCCTCGGGCTCGCCCACCACCAAGGTCCACAGCTTCCAGGTCCTCGACGCGGGCGTGGCCGGCGGCCCCGCATCCCCGGGCTCGGCCTGCCCCGTGCTGTCCCACGCCGAGACCACCGCCGCCACCCGCAACATCGTCGTGTGCGGCCGCAACCGGGCCAGCCTGACCCTCGCGCCGAACGCGGCCAACTCCAGTCTGGCGGGCACCTGGCTCGGCGCCCCCGGCACGTTCAGCTCGGCCGGCGTCCCCCCCTCGGCTAGCAGCCGGGTGCTGGGCACGTGGCAGGGCGCGGCCATCTCCAGCAGCTTCGGCCCGGGCAAGAGCGTCATTGCCAAGATCGGCTCGGCCGCCAACCGCACCTCCCCGAGCACCACCCTGACCGGCTATGAGGGCCTCAACCGGCCCCCGGACGCAGCGGCCGACTCGGCCACCACCGACGAGGACACGGCCAGCGGCCAGATCGACGTCCTGGCCAACGACAGCGACCCCGACCCCGGCGACACCTTCTCCATCACCGGGCACGACACCACCGGGAGCACGGGCGGGACCGTGTCCCAGGTCGGCAACAAGTTCGTCTTCGACCCGAACGGCAACTTCGAGGACCTGGCTCCGACCGAGCACCGGGACAGCCTCTTCACCTACACGGTCACGGACAACCACGGGGCCAGCAGCGCGGGCACGGTGACGGTGACGGTGACCGGCCTGAACGACGCGACCACGGCGGTCGCCGACACCGCCTCGACGCCTGAGAACGCCACCAAGGTCATCAACGTCCTGGGCAACGACACCGACCCCGACACGAACCAGACCCTGGCCGTCGTCTCGGTCGACATCACGGGCACCAAGGGCGCTGTCACCAACAACGGCGACAACGTGACCTACGACCCCAACGGGCAGTTCTCGTCGCTGGGCCCGGGCGACACCGACACCGACACCTTCAAGTACAAGGCCAACGACGGGGTGGGCGACTCCAACACGGCGACCGTGACGGTGACGATCACCGGCACCAACTCCTCGCCTGTCGTTTCGAACGTCGAGGGCACCGCCCTGGCCTATGACACGGGCACGACTGCGACCGTCAGCCCGGGCGTCACGGTGACGGACGCCGACACCACCCCCCTCACCGGCGCCACCGTGTCCATCACCGCCGGATACGCCAACGGCAACGACACGCTGGCCCTGCCCGCGCCCGTCGGCCCCATCACCGGCTCGTTCAACACGTCGAACGGCGTGCTGACTCTTGACGGCGACGGGACCCCGGCCCAATACCAGAGCGCCCTCCAGTCGGTCACCTACCACGCCACCGAGCCCACCGCGTCCGGCAGCCGCACGGTGCAGTTCCAGGTGAACGACGGC
>DASYMT010000530.1:0-3070 GCA_036008925.1 Acidimicrobiales bacterium
CGATCAACGCCTCGCAGTGGCGACGCACACCGCATCGCCATTGCTGACCGCCCCCGGAATCTCTCGCCGAGCATGGACAGCACCCGGCTCGTCGCCGATACGGGATGACGCTTCCGCCAAGCGCTTCTTCGCACCGACGGATGCGCACACCGTCGCCGAACGGCCCGGACGGGCACGACAGGGGTCAACGTGCGTATGCGTGTGGCGCCCCTAGGACGCAGGATCACCAGGGACCGTGCCAGGGGCGCAGCCCGGTCCCTGGTGATCGAGTCGACCTTCGAGATCCCGCTTTCCAAGCGGGCGTCGGGGAGTCGTAGGCGTTCGACTCAGCGGGAGGAATCGCCGGGGTAGACCTCCAAGGCGGTGACGTGCCCTTGCCCACGGCGACGGTCGCCCTCGACGCCCGCCGCGGTGGCGCGGGAACTGCGACGAAAGTCGATCTCATCGACTGCCGGCACGCGCAAGCTTCGGCGGGCATCGGTGCGGGCCTTCACATGGCTATGCACAGAAGCATTGCCAGGTGCCCAGGAGACGAACTGAATGCTCAGCAAGGCCCTCCGAGGGACGAGTCGTTGAAGCCGCTCAAGTCCCAGCGGCCGTCTACGCAGACGGCTGACCCGTGCGCGAGAAGCAGATGGAGCGGTGTGAGTCCGCATGTCCAGCTCACCCGACTTCCGCCGAACTCGAACTCGACGTCGCGGTAGTGCATCATCGGCCTGCGGCATACCGCGGCGTTCTTCACCGCTTCGCGCACCCTCGCCCGTTGGGGCGGCGGCAGGCGATCCAACGCGTCGGGTACCAGCCGGGTCCACACGGCCAAGGCAAGCGCGAGACAGACGACGACGCAGACCACGACGAGGATCACACGCTGGCGCAACGAGACTCCGCGAGGGACGCCGGGCGCCAGCGCCGTCATCCTCTAAGCGTAGAGAAGCGCGGGAGTGCAACTGCTGCTGCCAGTGCGCCAGCGAGGTCCGTGCCGTATCGCCAATGGAACTCGAGGCGATGCGGAGCCGATGATCCATTACGCCGCCACCGCCCCGGGGCTTTCGGCTCAAAGGCGCCGCGTGCTTCTTCGTTCCCTTGTTTGGCAAGACCTCCGGCGGCGAGGTGCCGCTCTAGCCAGCACGTCCCTCTCTTGCATGTCGTACACTTCGGACTTCTGGGGAGGAGACGTTCATGCGACGAGCTGGGGCTCTGGTTGTTGCTGTCCTTTTGTCCGCCATGGTCGGCGCGCCAGGCGCGCAGGCAGGCCCGGGTGCGGGCCAGTTGGCGGGCTCGATCGATGTCGAGCTGACGCCCGGCATCACCGATCCCATCAATCCGACGGCCCAGGACTGGACGGCCACCGACGTGGTGGTGACCGGCCAGTTCGGCGGGGTGGTCGGGGCCTCTGCCGGCCCGGTGGACGTCGACGTCTATGGGCACGGTGCCGACGCCATCGCCCTGGGCACGGGGGCCATGTGGGGGACCTTCTCGGGCCAGATCGGCATCACCGGGGGGCTGCTCTTCTCATCCGGCCACTTCTTCACCGAGTACACCCGGGTCGGCTCCATCCTGGTGGGGCTGGGGCGGGGCGACTTCGCCGTGTGCGCAGGCACGGGAACGTGCCAGCCCACCGACCAGGCCACAGCCCTGGTCGTGGGCGTGCTCGTGCCCAAGACGACGGTGCCGATCACCGGCGCCATCTTCACCGGCACGGTCACCATGGCGGGCCTCAACTAGCCCCTCGGCCTCGGCCTTCTCGCCTTCTGGGGACCCAGTCCAGTCCCGCGGCGCGCGATCCAGCGTCCCGGAGAAGGTCAGGCGGGGCGGACGGCCACGGTGATGTGGGCTCGGCGCACGGGCAGCCACGGCACCACCGGGGGCCTGCCCGTGATCCTGACCGTCCCGTCGCCGTAGCGCCGCTCCAGCCGGGCCCGGGCCGTGCCCGGCTGGTGCCCGGCCGCGGTGCGGCGCACCTGGTCGGGGTCGACGGGCGACGCCTTGGCCCGCACGGCGACGGCCACGCCCCCGTCCGCCGCGGCGTGGGGCTGATCCAGCACCACGCTGTCGGGCACGAGGAACCGCCCGGCCGCAAGGGCGGCCCGCACGGCCTGGTCGGCCGCGGCCTTGAGGGCGTCGGCCCGGTAGCCGGTGCCGTGGGCCACGGCGGTGACGGTGACCTTGGTCCGGGGGCCGGCCACCCCCACGGCGGGGTCGGCCTGGGCGGTGACGTCGACGGCCGCATCGGCCGTGCGCAGGCCCCGGCGCCCGGCCTCGGCGGCCAGAGAACGCCGGGCCTCGGCCTCCAGCCCGGCCCGCCGTGCGGCCGTCACCCGGTCCACGTCGGCCTGGGCCACGACGCCCTGCTCGGCGTCCTTGCCCCCCGAAGTGGGCCGCAGGTTCTTCACGGTGAGGCTGAGGTGGTCGAAGGGGGGCCGGTCGACAACGGCGTCGATGTCGGCGAACCCCACGTTGCCCCGGGCGCCGGGCTCCACCGCCCGCACGGGGACGGGCTGGGAGAGGCCGGCCTGCCGGAGGAGCGCGGGCTGGGTGAGGACGAACTGCACGCCGAAGGCGTCACACCCGAGCCCCGGGTCGCCCGCCTTGGGCTGCACACAGGTGGCCACCCGGCTCCCGGCGGGCAGCGTGTGCTCGGGGGGCGGGCAGTGCGTGCCGGGGCCGCAGTCGTCGGCGAAGGCGTTGCTCCGGTAGTCGAACACCACCTCGCCTGCCGCCGCCTCGGCGGAACGGGCGCCGGTCGAGGGGGCTTCGGCCTGGGCCGACGCGGGCTTGCCCCGGACCTCGCCCGCCCCGGCCACCGTGGCCGTGGCTGCCACCGGCGTCACCGGCGCGGCCACCGTCACCTTGGCCCCGGCCAGGGCGGTGGCCCACAGGCCCGCGGCGAGGAGGGCGGCCACCACGCCCGCGGCGGCGAGGACGGCGGGCCGACGCCCGCCTCCCCGCCCCCCTGTCACGGTGTCCCGAGTAGTGCCGTCAGCCCTGATGGGTCTTCGTTGTACAGGGCTTTCATGGCTGCTGCCAGCACCCAGTCCGAGTAGTAGCCGAGGATGCCGGTGTCGGCATA
>DASYMT010000531.1:0-2531 GCA_036008925.1 Acidimicrobiales bacterium
TGAAGTCGCTCTCCGACATGCTCAAGGGCAAGCAGGGCCGGTTCCGCCAGAACCTGCTCGGCAAGCGCGTCGACTACTCGGGCCGTTCGGTCATCGTGGTCGGCCCCACCCTGAAGCTGCACCAGTGCGGCCTGCCCAAGCAGATGGCCCTGGAGCTGTTCAAGCCGTTCGTCATGAAGCGGCTGGTCGACTCCGAGCTGGCCCAGAACATCAAGTCGGCCAAGCGCATGGTGGAGCGCCGCCGGGCCCAGGTCTGGGACGTGCTCGAAGAGGTCATCAAGGAGCACCCGGTCCTGCTGAACCGAGCGCCCACGCTGCACCGCCTGGGCATCCAGGCCTTCGAGCCCATCCTGGTCGAGGGCAAGGCCATCCAGATCCACCCGCTGGTGTGCGCCGCCTTCAACGCCGACTTCGACGGCGACCAGATGGCCGTGCACCTGCCCCTGTCGGCCGAGGCCCAGGCCGAGGCCCGCATCCTCATGCTGTCGGCCAACAACATCCTGTCCCCCGCCACCGGCCGGCCCATCGCCGTCCCGTCGCACGACATGGTGTTCGGCTCCTTCTACCTGACCATGACGGTGGACGGGGCCAAGGGCGAGGGCCGGTTCTTCCGGCACCTGCACGAGGTGGAGCAGGCCTTCGAGCACGGCGACATCGCCCTGCAGGCCAAGATCAAGCTGCGGACCATCGTCGGCACCAACGGGGACACGGAGTACGTGGAGACGGAGACCACGGCCGGGCGGCTGCTGTTCAACACCGCCCTGCCCGCCGACTTCCCGTTCGTGAACGAGCTGGTGTCGAAGAAGGCCCGGTCGATCGCCTCCATCGTCGAGGAGATCGCCGACAACTACCCGAAGGCCGCAGTGGCCGAGTCGCTCGACAAGATCAAGGACCTCGGCTTCCGCTACGCCACCCAGTCGGGCCTCACCATCTCCATCGACGACGTGAAGACGCCGCCGGACAAGAAGGCCATCCTCGACAAGTACGAGAAGGAGGCCGAGAAGGCGGAGACGCAGTTCAAGCGGGGCATCATCACCGACGACGAGCGGCGCCAGAAGGAGATCGAGATCTGGACCTCGGCCAACTCCGAGGTGGGCCGGGCCATGGACGCGGCCCTGTCCAAGATCGAGTTCAACCCGCTCGACATGATGGTGAACTCGGGCGCCCGAGGGAACAGCCAGCAGGTCCGCCAGATCGCGGGCATGAAGGGCCTGGTCTCGAACCCGCGGGGCGAGATGATCCCCCGGCCGATCAAGTCCTCCTTCCGTGAGGGCCTGTCGGTGCTGGAGTACTTCATCTCCACCCACGGCGCCCGCAAGGGCCTGGCCGACACCGCGCTGCGGACCGCCGACTCCGGCTATCTGACCCGTCGCCTGGTCGACGTGGCCCAGGAGCTCATCGTGCGGGAGATCGACTGCGGCACCACCCGCGGCATCTGGCTGGAGGACATCGGTCCCGACCAGCCCGACCGGCGCTCGTACCTGGAAACCCGTCTGTTCGGCCGGGTCCTGGCCGAGGACACGGGCGGGTTCGCGGCGGGCACCGAGATCGGCGACGTCGAGATGGCCGCCCTGCGCGACAACCCCGACGTCACCCGGGCCCGGACGCGCACGGTCCTGACGTGCGAGGCGGAGCACGGCATCTGCGCCAAGTGCTACGGCCGCTCGCTGGCCACGCTGAAGCCCATCGAGCTGGGCGAGGCGGTGGGCGTCATCGCGGCCCAGTCCATCGGCGAGCCGGGCACCCAGCTCACCATGCGGACCTTCCACACCGGCGGCATCGCCGGTGAGGACATCACCCACGGCCTGCCCCGCGTCGTCGAGCTGTTCGAGGCCCGCACGCCGAAGGGCGCCGCCATCCTGGCCCGCACCAGCGGCGTGGTCCGCCTCACCGAGGAGGAGAACGGCCGCCGCATCACCGTGGTGGGCGACGACGGCACCGAGGACTCCTACGCGGTCTCGTCCCGTGCGCACCTGGAAGTGCGCGAGGGCCAAGAGGTCCAGGCGGGCGACGCGCTCGTCGAGGGCCCCAAGGACCCGAAGGAGCTGCTGGAGATCAAGGGCATCCGCGAGACCCAGCAGTACCTGGTGGAAGAGGTCCAGAAGGTGTACCGGGACCAGGGCGTGTCGATCCACGACAAGCACATCGAGCTCATCGTGCGCCAGATGCTGCGCCGGGTCTCGGTGGCCGAGCCGGGCGAGTCCACGTTCCTGCCCGGCGAGCGGGTCGACTCTCGGATCTATGCCGAGGTCAACCGCCAGTTGGTGCAGGAGGGCAAGCGCCCGGCCGAGGGTCGGCCCGAGCTCATGGGCATCACAAAGGCGTCGCTGGCAACCGAGTCGTGGCTGTCCGCCGCCTCGTTCCAGGAGACGACCCGGGTGCTCACCGAGGCCGCCATCGAGTCGAAGTCGGACTCGTTGCTCGGGCTCAAGGAGAACATCATCATCGGCAAGCTGATCCCGGCGGGCACGGGTCTCGAGCGGTACCGCTCGGTGGCGACCCACGCTCCCGACTACCAGCCCATGGAGTAC
>DASYMT010000532.1:0-3838 GCA_036008925.1 Acidimicrobiales bacterium
GGCCCGGCCCAGGAGGACCTCCCGGTGGCGGCTGGGCAGCGTGTCGAGGGCGTCGGCGATCAATTGGCGCTGCTCGGCCGCCAGCAGCGAAGCGGCGGGGTCGAGCTCGGCCAGGGGCGTCCCCTCGGGCACCACCCCCACGGGCTCCTCGGCCCACGTGCGGGGCGCCCGCAGCACGTCCGTGCACACGTTGACGGTGATGCGCCGCAGCCAGGGCCACACCGGCCGGTCGGTATCGAGGGTGGGCAGGGCCCGGAAGGCTCGGAGGAACACCTCCTGCACGACGTCCTCGCTGACGTGGCGGCCCGACAGCCTGCGCCGGGCCAGCTCCTGCACCCGGGGCGCGTGCTGCCGGTACAGCGCGTCGTAGTCCACCCCCTCGTTCGACACCCCTCCCGCAGCCATTGCCTGCCATTGTTCCCCAAATGCGCCCGGGAGTGCTACTTGAAGTGAACAGGTATGACGATGGTGCTACTTTCTCCTGTCACCCACCACAATGGCGGCCAGCAGCGCGAATGCCCCGCAGGCGGCAGCCAGGAAACACACAATGGCGACGGTGGGATAGCCGAAAAGCTTCGACGACGTGGGCACCCGCATGAGCATGGCCGCCCCCACGATCAGGGCGGCCAGCACCAGCCCCATGGTCACCCGGTTGGCCAGCTTCTGGATGCCGCGCATGAGCTGGCGCTCGTCGATCCCCTGCACGTTCAAGGTGAGCTGGCCCTCGGCCAAGGCGTCCATCACCTTGTTGACCCGGCCGGGCAGCTTCTCCACGAACTCCTTGGCGTCCATGGCCGCGGCCAGCATGTTGCCGGGCGAGACGGCGCCCAGGAAGCGGTGGCGCATGATCGACGCGGCCTCGTCCCTGATGGCCTCGTTGGGGTCGTAGGAGGGGTCGAGGGACCGGGCCACCTGGTCCACGTTCAGGAGGGCCTTGCCCAGCATGGCCAGCTCGGGTGCGGGACGCAGGCCCGACTCGCCTGCGATGCGGGTCAGCTCCACCACCACCGAGCCCGCCGACACCTGGTGGAGCTGCCTGCCCTGCTGCTCGGCCACCAGGGCGGCCACAGCCCGGGTGAAGCCCGCCTCGTCGAAGTCCTCCCGGCGCTCGCCCAGGCCCAGGGCCGCGTCGGCCACGTCCTCCCCCCGCCCCTCGCTGGCCGCCAGCAGCAGCCGCAGCAGGCTGTCCTGCATCTCGGGCGAGACCCGGGCCACCATGCCCAGGTCCACCAGCGCCAGGCGCCGGTCGTCGGTGAGGAAGACGTTGCCGGGATGCGGGTCGGCGTGGAAGAAGCCGTGGACCAGCACCTGGTGGAGGTAGGCCCGGAAGAGCTGGTCGCCCAGCTCGGCCCCGTCCACCCCGGCCAGGGCCAGCGGCCCCAGCTCGGTGACCTTGCGGCCGCCCACGAACTCCATCGTGAGGACCCGGGGACCGCAGTGGCTGCGGATCGGGGCGGGCACGACGATGCGGTCGAACCCGGCCAGGTTGGCCCGCAGGGTCTCCAGGTTCGACGCCTCCTCGCCGTAGTCGAGCTCGCGGGTGAGAGAGCGGCGGAACTCGTCGAGCATCCCGGCGAAGCCGAAGCGGCGGCCCGCCTCGGTGCGGCGGTCGAGGAAGGAGGCCAGCTCGGCCAGCACGGCCATGTCGTCGGCGATGCGGGCCCGGATGTCCGGGCGCTGGACCTTGACCGCCACCTCCGGCCCGTCGACCAGGCGGGCCCGGTGGACCTGGCCGAGCGAGGCGGCAGCCAGCGGCTCGGGGTCGAACCGGGCGTAGGCCGCGGCCAGGGGGCGACGCAGGTCGGCCTCGACGATGGCCTGCACGTCGTCGAATGGGAACGGCTCGACGTCGTCTTGCAGGCGGGTCAGGGCCTGGAGGTAGGCGGCGGGCAGGAGGTCGGAGCGGGTGGAGAGGAGCTGGCCCAGCTTGATGTAGGTGGGGCCCAACGACTCGAGGTCGGCGGCCAGCTCCTCGGCTTCGGGCGGCACCGGCCCGTCGACCCCCGCCGCCCCGTTCGGCAAGGGGCCGCCGTCGAGGGCGCCCTCCAGGCCGATCTCGCGCACCACGTCGCTGCGGCCGTACTTGACCAGCAGGCGCGACAGGTCGCGGTACCGGCGCAGGTGCTCGGGGCGCAGCGACAGGCTCATCCCCTGACCCCTTCCCTACGATGCGGTGAGCCACACGAAAGGAACCCGCTGTGATCGAGTGGAGCGAGGAGCAGTTGATGGTGCGAGACGCCATCCGCACCTTCATCGACAAAGAGATCAAGCCCAACCTCGACGAGCTCGAGCACGGCGACACGCCGCCCTACGAGGTGCTGCGCAAGCTCTACCGGACGTTCGGCATGGACGCCATGGCCCGGGACCGGTTCGAGAAGTCGCTGTCTTCTGGCTCGGGCGAGGGCGAGGGCGAGAAGCTCACCGACGGGGCCCGGGACCCGAACACCGTCGCCTTCACCCTCATCCCCATCATCGAGCTGTGCCGCTACTGCCCGGGCATGGTCACGGCCATGGGGGTGAGCGTGGGGCTGACCGCGGCGGCCGTCATGTCCAAGGGCACCGAGGCCCAGAAGCGGCGGTGGGGCCTCGACCTGCTGACCCTGGACAAGATCGGCGCCTGGGCCATCACCGAGCCCAACTCGGGCTCCGACGCGTTCGGCAGCATGAAGTCCACGGCCCGTCGGGACGGCGAGGAGTACGTCCTCAACGGGTCGAAGACGTTCATCACCAACGGGCCGTACGCCGACACGATCGTGTTCATCTGCAAGCTCGACGAGGGCAACGACCCCAAGGACCGCAAGGTGCTGTCGTTCGTGCTCGACTCGGGCATGCCGGGGCTGGAGCAGTCCAAGCCGCTGCGCAAGATGGGCCTGCACTCGTCCCCCACCGGCGAGCTGTTCCTGTCCGACGTGCGGGTGGGCCGGGACCGGCTCATCGGCGAGACCGAGGACGCGCCCGCCCGGTCCGGGGCGAAGGACACGTTCTCCATGGAGCGCACGGGCGTGGCCGCCATGGCCCTCGGGATCGTGTCGCAGTGCCTCGACCTGTCGGTGCAGTACGCCAAGGACCGGGTGCAGTTCGGCCGGCCCATCGGGGAGTTCCAGCTCATCCAGCTCAAGCTGGCCAAGATGGAGGTGGCCCGGCTGAACATCCAGAACCTCGTGTTCCGGCAGGTGGAGCTGCAGGCCTCGGGCAGGCCCATGAGCCTGGCCGAGGCGTCGGCCATGAAGCTGTACTCGGCCCAGGCGGCCATGGACGTGGCCTTGGAGGCGGTGCAGCTCTTCGGGGGCAACGGCTACATGGCCGAGTTCCAGGTCGAACAGCTCGCCCGGGACGCGAAGGTGCTCCAGATCTACGCGGGCACCGACGAGATCCAGGTCTCCCAGATCGCCCGCAGCCTGCTGGCTTGAGCTCGCCGATCGAGGTGTCCTGAGCGTCGAGTCAGGGCTGAGTGGTGCTGGTGGTGGTGCTGCTGGTCGACGAGCCCGGGGTCGACGACGTGGTGGTGGTCTCCGGCGGAGGCTGCTCGCAGGCGGGCAGGTCGAGCGGGAACTGCTGCTGGCCGCCGACGATCACGCCGAGCTGCTGCTTGCCCGTCGACCGGCACCGGACCTGCCACGACGCCCGCCCCTGCGAGTTCGACACCACCGGGTTGGCCGTCGCCACCGCCCAGTCGCCCCCGCCGAACAGCTCGACCGACACGTTGGCCACCGGCTGGCCCCGCACGATGCCGGCCGGGTCGACCGACTGCTGCACCACCTGCACCACCAGGTTGGCGGGCTCGCCCACGATCGGCGGGTTGGGGGCGAGGGCGCTGGTGACGGCCAGCCCGGAATAC
>DASYMT010000533.1:0-3942 GCA_036008925.1 Acidimicrobiales bacterium
GCATCCGCAAGGGCAAGCTGGAGAAGGTGCCGTACGTCCTGGTGGTCGGGGGTGACGACGTGGCCGCGGGCACCGCGGGCGTGAACGACCGCAGCGGCAGCGTCGAGCGTGGCGTGCCCGTCGACGCCTTCGTCGGACGCCTCCGCACCGAGGCCGCCACGCGTGCTTGAGCACCTGTGGGCAGGGTGGCGCAGCGAGTACGTGGCCGGTGCCGACGAGGCCAACGAGGGCGGCTGCGTGTTCTGCCGGCTGCTGGCGGCCGAGTCGGACCGCGAGGCCTGTGTGGTGTGGCGGGGGCAGCAGTGCGCGGCGGTGCTCAACGCCTACCCGTATGCGTCGGGCCACCTGCTGGTCATGCCCGTCCGCCACGTGAGCGACCTGGAGCAGCTCAGCCTGGAGGAGACGGCCGAGCTGTGGGCGGGCGTGACCGCCGCGGTGGTGGCGGTCAAGGCCGCCTACCGGCCCGAGGGGGTCAACATCGGGGCCAACATGGGCCGGGCCGCGGGGGCGGGCATCCCCGCCCACTTCCACGTCCACGTGGTGCCCCGGTGGGCGGGCGACACCAACTTCATGACGTCGGTGGCCGAGGCCCGGGTCCTGCCTGAAGCCCTGCCCGTCTCCTATGACAAGCTGACCGCGGCATGGCCCCGATGACCGACGACGCCGACAGGACCGACCACCCGGGCGCCGCGGGCGACCAGTACCGCGACGAGTTGCCCGAGGACCTCGACGTCACCGGCTACGTGGGCCCCTACGCCTTCCCCGACAACAGCAGGCGCCGCATCCCCGGCACCATCTATCTGGCCACCGCCGGGGCCTGCCTGGCCCTGTGGCTCGCCCGGGGCGACGCCGTGCTGGTCAACCAGGGCTTCCTGTGGCTGGCCGCCGCCCTCGGGCTGGTCGGCCTGTTCCACCTCACCTCGGGCTGGCGGCTGAAGGTGCGCGAGACCGACGCGCTGGTGGCCGCCACCCGGCAGGTCGGCTTCCCGGTGGGCCACGCCTCGGCCCAGTTGGCCTGGCGGGGCCTGCGCAGCCGGCCCACCTGGCGGATCCTGCTGTACTCGGCCGACGAGCCGCCCACCCAGCGGGGCCTGGTGCTGGTCGACGGGGTCGACGGCTCGGTGGTGGCCCACTTCGTGGAGGACAACCCCGAGGACTGGTCCGCCCTCACCGCCTGACCCCCCTGAGCCATGCGGGAGTCAGCGGGCCAGCCAGCGCCAGTACAGGTTCTCGGCCCCCGTGAGGTGGGCCCAGTACACGCTCGCAGGCGTCCCTCCGAAGCCCACAGTGCCCTGCCAGTAGCCCGCCATCAGCGACAGCGTGGCCAGCGCGCACAGCCCGGCCGCGCCCAAGGCCAGCGCCCGACGGGGCCGGGGGAGGGCGGCCAGGGCCACGCCGAACAGCACCATGGCCAACGGCGCCATGTCGATGAAGCCGCGGTGGCCGAACCCCCCGCCCAGGTACCAACTGGCCCAGAACCCGTAGATCCCGGTGTAGAGCACCACGAGCCCGGACAGCCCCAGCGCGGCCAGGCGGGTCCTGCGCACAAGGAGGCCCACGGCGAGGACCACGGCCACCACCGGGTACCACGTGAACAGCCCCCGCTCGTAGGAGAGCAGCACCGATCGCTGCATGGGCCGGTTGAACAGGAACGACTCCTGCCCGTAGCCCGACAGGTTGAACCTCCCGGTGGCGTAGAGGAGGTAGAGGCCCTCGGCCAGGGTGGCCGCCACGGCCCCGGCCAGGGCGGGCCCCACCCACCAGGCCAGCCGCTCGGCCTCGGCCCGTCCGACCTGCGGCCAGGCGCCCGGCCCGCCCGCCCGCAGCACGGACCACCCGCCCACCGCGCCCACTGTGGCCAGCACCAGCACCACGTTGGTCGAGCGCACGGCCACGGCCAAGAAGGCGAGCACGAACACGGCCACGGCAGGCGGCGGCCGCCCGCCCCGCACCGCGGCCCGCACGGACAGCCACAACAGGGCCGCGGCCAGGGCGGCCGAGTACACGTGGGTGAAGGAGGCGTCGTAGGTCGAGTAGTGGAACAGCCCGGTGCCGAAGACCACGGCCAGGATGCCCGCCTGGGCGAACACCCCCTCCACGCCGAGCAGCAGCAGGGTGGCGGTGGCGAACCCGACCACGAGCAGCAGGGCCAGGGCGCTGAGGTACTGGTTGGCCCGGTGCTCGGCATGGCTCACGAGGGGCGCGCCGGGGCTGCGGTCGACCAGCGGCCCCATGACCGGCAGGCGCAGCAGGGCCAGGCCGTACGGGTACTTCTCCACGCAGTGCCCGTCCACCACCGCGGTGATGGTCCCGGTGGGCCGCAGCTCAGGCCACTTGCAGAAGGTGAAGTCGCGCTGGACGAAGGCGCGGGTCCAGGCGTGGTAGCCCAGGCCGTCGGAGCGGATGGGCGGGCTGTTCGAATAAGGCGGGTGGACGGTCACCGCCCACAGGACGGGGACCAGGACGACGGCCGCCAGCCAGCGGCCGACGAACCGCCGGGGCGTGTATCTCGACAAGAAGCGGCGTCAGTCCTTCTTCTTGGCGACCTTGTCGTAGAGGTGCTGGGGGAGCAGGTCGTAGTGGTCGTGGCGGGCGGTGAAGCGGCCCCGGCCGCCGGTCAGCGAGCGCAGGTCGATGGCGTAGCGCAGCAGCTCGGAGGTGGGGACCATGGCCACGATCACCTGCTCGCCGTCGTTGCCCGACTCGGTGCCCTGGACCCGGCCCCGACGGGCGTTGAGGTCGCCCATCACGTCGCCCTGGTAGGCGGCGGGCACGGTGACCTCCAGCAGCGACACCGGCTCCAGCAGGACGGGCCCGGCCTTGGCCATGGCCTCGTGGAACGCCATCGACCCGGCCATCTTGAAGCTCATCTCGGACGAGTCGACGGCGTGGAACTTCCCGTCCACCAGCTCGACCTTCACGTCGACCACGGGATAGCCGAAGTGGCCGCCCCGCACCATGGTCTCCATGATCCCCTTCTCGACCGCGGGGATGAACTGGCGGGGGATGGCGCCGCCCACGATGGAGTCGACGAACTGGAAGCCCTCGCCCCGCTCCACCGGCCCCATCTTGATGACGGCCACGCCGAACTGCCCGTGCCCGCCCGTCTGCTTCTTGTACTTGCCCTCGGCGTCGGCCGCCTGCGTGACCGTCTCCCGGTAGGCGACCTGCACGTCCTGCACCTCGACCTCCACGCCGAACTTTCGCTCCAGCCGCTCGCGCACGATGGCCAGGTGGGTCTCGCCCATGCCCGACAGGAGGGTCTGGTGCGTCTCCTCGTCCCGTCGCACGCCGAGGGACGGGTCCTCGTCCTGGAGCCGGTGCAGGCCGGTCATCAGCTTGTCCTCGTCGCCCTTGGACTTGGGCACGATGGCAATGGAGATGACCGGCTCCTGGGCCACGGGCGGGGCCACGGTGACCGGCGTGCCCTTGGGCGCCAGCGTGTCGCCCGAGAGCGTGTCGGTGAGCTTGGCCACCGCCGCGATGTCGCCCGCCGGGACCTCGACCACGTCCTCGTGCTCCTTGCCCCGCAGCGTGAAGATGCCGTGGAGCTTCTCGTCGGCGTGGGTCCGGGGGTTGCTGAGCACCACGTCCTGGCGGATGGTGCCGGACAGGACCCTGAACAGCGACACCTTGCCCACGAACTGGTCGGCCATGGTCTTCCACACGTAGGCCAGCGGCGGCCCGTTGGGGTCGGGCTTGACCTCCTGCTCGCCGCCGGGCGACGTGACGGTGATGCCGGGGCGGTCCATGGGCGACGGGCCGATCTCGCAGATGAAGGTGGCCAGCCGGTCGATGGCGACCAACTTGGTGGCCGACCCGCAGATGACCGGGAAGACCGACGCCGACGCCACGCCGTGGGCCAGCGTCTCCTCCAGCTCCTTGAAGCCGGGGATGTCGCCTTCGAGGTAGCGCTCCATGAGGCCGTCGTCGGCCACCACG
>DASYMT010000534.1:0-3810 GCA_036008925.1 Acidimicrobiales bacterium
AACGCCCAGTCGTTCTTCGGCTCCGGGCATGTGACGCCGCCCGCGCGGTGCGCGGCGTTCGGCGCAGTCGACTCGGCCGGCGACCCCTTGGGCGCCTCCGGCATCGGCGGCCCCTCCCTCCCGTAATCACCGCCTGTTGCCCTGTTGCCAACGTTGAAGCAAAAACCGACCAGAAATGGTCGGTTTGCGATCTCATGTTGGGGGTGGGGTGGGCCATTCGAGGACGCGGAAGGCGCCCAGGCCTGCGGGGTCGGTGAGGGCGGCGGCCTCGGCCACCCGGCTGCGGGCCTTGAGCGCCTCCAGGCCCGGGTTGGCCGCGGCGGCCGACCACGCCTGGCGGGCCTCGGCCACCAGCATGTCGATCCCGTGGGCGGCCAGGAAGTCGGCCTGGGCCCGGTCGAGGGCGGGCGGGCGCACGGCGGCCAGTTGGTCGAGGGCCACCTCGCACGTCACGTCTTGCAGGCCCAGGTCGGTGAGCGGGTCGTCGCCCCGGGCCTGGCCCCGATAGGTCCGCACCCACTCCCACGGCGGCCGCGTGGCCATCGACGCGGTGGTGTCGGCATAGTCGACCAGCACCACCCGGCCCCGCTCCACCGTGGCCAGCGCCTGGGTCAGCCACCGCTGGGCCGTGTGCTGCAAGGGGATCCAGCCGCCCACCGGCGCGTCCGGCGCGAACCGCGAGGCCTGATGGGCCAGCGACTCGTCGGCGGGGACAGGGAAGTTGACGAGCCGCCCGTCGTCGTCCCCGACCCGGACCTCCTGCCAGCCCGACTCGGCCCGTCGCATCGGGATGAACGGGAGGTTGTCGAGCAGCTCGTTGGCCAGCACCACGCCGACGATCTTCTGGGCGGGCAGCTCGGCCAGCGACGTGCACATGGGGCCTGAATCCCGCTGCACCACGGGCTCGCCGTCGGCGTCGGGCACCCGGGGGCCAAGGACCCAGCCGGGCGGCTCGAGCGGGACCATGGTGGCCTGACGGGCCCGCAGCGCCTCCGAGCGCTCGACCATGACGTAGCGCAAGGCGGAGGCACACGAGGGCGACGCGGCCAGCACGTCCCGGGCCAGGGTGCCCGCGCCCGCACCCGCCTCCACCACCACGAACGGGTCGGGGTGGCCCAGCTCGCGCCACCATGCGTCCAGGGCCGACGCCACCACCGCCCCGAACAGGGGGCCAACCTCCGGGCTGGTCAGGAAGTCGCCGTCCCCCCGTCCGGCCCGGCCCGTGCCCGACGCGTAGAAGCCGTGCTCCTCGTCGTACAGGGCGAGTTCCAACACCTCGTCGTAGGGCAGCGGCCCGAAGCGGTGGACCCGCTCTCGGACCAGGTGGCCCAGCGGCGTCAGCGAGCCAGCGATGCGAGGTCACCCAGGCGGGCGAACACCTGCGGGTACACGCCGATGGCGACGACGACCACCAGGCTGATGCCCAGCGCCGCGGTCAGGCCGGGGGGCACCCGGACCGGCGTGGTGTCGCCGTCGGGCACCGGGTTCATCCACATCTCCCGGGCCACGTTGGCGTAGTAGAAGAGCGCGATCACCGAGTTGACGCCTGCGATCACGGCCAGGGTGACGGCGGCCGGGCCGCCCGCGTCGAGGGCGGCGCGGAACACGTAGAACTTGGCGAACCAGCCGCCGAGGGGCGGGATGCCGGCCAGCGCGAACAAGAAGGCGGTCATGGCCACGCACAGGCCCGGCGCGTAGGAGTACAGCCCGCCGTAGGACGAGATCTCGCCCGAGCGGGTCTTGCGGGCCACCGCCATCACCACGGCAAAGGCGCCCAGGTTCATGGCCGCGTAGATCATGAGGTACACGATCATCGCCGTCTGCGACGACTGCAAGGCCCGGCTGTTGGTGCCCGCCACCGCCAGGGGCACGAGGATGTACCCGGCCTGTCCGATCGACGAGTAGGCCAGCATGCGCACGATGTTGGTCTGGCGCAGGGCGATCAGGTTGCCCACCGTCATGGTCAGTGCGGCGAGGACCCAGAACAGCGGGGCCCACACGTCGTCGCGGCCCTTGAAGCCCACGAACACCAGCTCCATCAGGGCCACGAAGCCCGCGGCCTTGGACGCCACCGACAAGAAGGCGGTGATGGGCGTGGGCGCGCCCTCGTAGGCGTCGGGCGCCCAGAAGTGGAAGGGCACGGCCGACACCTTGAAGGCGAAGGCCACCACCACGAAGAAGATGCCGATGGCCACGATGGGGAGCTGCCCGCCCGGGCCGGTGATATGGGTGGAGATGTCCTTCAGCAGGGTGGTGCCGGTCGCCCCGTAGAGCAGCGACATGCCGTAGAGCATCACCCCCGACGTGAGCACGCCGAGCAGGTAGTACTTCATCGACGCCTCGTTGCTCTTCGGGTCCCGCTTGCGCCAGCCCGCCAGCATGTAGGCGGGGATGGAGAGCAGCTCCAGGGCGACGAAGAGGCTGATGAGGTCGCGCGACGACGAGATGACGACCATGCCGAGGATGGACGACAGCAGCAGGAACGAGTACTCGCCCTCGTGGTAGTCGCCGTCGGCGATGTAGTCGGCCGACATGAGCAGCACCACGTAGCCGCTGACGATGAAGAGGGCCTTCAGCACCAAGGCGAAGTTGTCCACCATGTAGGCCCCGCCGAACATGGACCGGTCGGCCCCGTCCACGGCCAGGGTGATGACGGGCACCAGGGCGGCCAGCAGGCCGATGCCCGCCAACTGGGTGACGAGGTACTTGCGGGTCTCGTCGACGATGAGGTCGACGACGAGCAGCACCACGATGACGCCGGTGAGGACGAACTCCGGCGCAAGCGCGTGGTAGTCGAAGTACGGGGCGGGCACCAAGGGCTCCTAGTGCCCGATCGCCTTCACCGCCGCGGTCACCGTCTGCACGGCGCCGTCGGTCATGTGGAAGAGCAGGTGCGGGTAGACGCCAAGCACCACGATCAGCGCGAGCAGCGGCGCCCAGGCGATCCACTCGGGCCCGTGCACGTCGTGGATGTGGGCGTCGGCGAACTCCTCCTTGGGCACGCCGAACGCGGTGCGCTGGTACATCCAGAGGAGGTAGCCCGCAGCGAACACGGTGCCCACCGAGGCGATCACCATGTAGGCCCGGAAGAGGGCCACGTGCGGGGTGTTCGGCTGGTAGGCCGAGAGGATGGCGGGGAACTCGCCCCAGAACCCGGCCAGGCCGGGGAGACCGAGCGAGGCCATGGCGCAGAAGCCGAGGATCCAGCCCAGGCGGGGCGCCTGCACGAGGAGGCCGCCCAGGCGGGCCAGCTCACGGGTGCCGAAGCGCTCCTGGATCGACCCGGCGATGAAGAACAGCATCCCGGTGATGAGGCCGTGGGCCACCATGCCGAACACGGCCGCGTTGATGCCATAGTCCGTGAGGGTGGCGATGCCCAGCATCACGAAGCCCATGTGGGCCACGGACGAGAAGGCGATGAGCCGTTTCATGTCCTTCTGGGCCAGACAGGCCAAGGCGCCGTAGATGATGCCGATCACCGCCAGCCCGCCGATCCACGGGGCCCACGTCTTGGCCGCACCCGGCAGGATCGGGATGGCGATGCGGATGAACCCGTACGTGCCCAGCTTCAGCAGGATGGCGGCCAGGATCACCGACCCCACCGTGGGCGCCTCGGTGTGGGCGTCAGGCAGCCACGTGTGGAACGGGAACATGGGGACCTTGATGGCGAAGCCCATGAACAGGCCGCCGAAGATGAGCAGCGCGGTGCCGTGGTCGATCTGGCCCTCGGCCATGTCGATCAGCTGCGGGATCGAGAACGTCTCCCCGCCCTGGAAGTAGAGGGCGAGGAACGAGAGGATCATCAGCGCC
>DASYMT010000535.1:0-2838 GCA_036008925.1 Acidimicrobiales bacterium
GCCGGCACCGTCGTCGGGCCCGGCCACGGCCTGGCTGACCGCCGTCGAGGACTGGTTGCCCACCGCGGTGGCGTCACCGGTCGTGATCGAGGCGGTGCCGTCGGAGGTGTTGGAGGCGGCGCAGCTGTTGTTGGCGATGACGCCCACGGCGCCCTGGACGCAGCCGCTGGTGTTGTCGGAGGCGTTGCCGACGGCGACGTTGCCGCCGCTGTTGGCCACGCCGACGCCGGCGTTGGTCACGTTGGCGTCCTGGCTGGTGATCTGGTCGGCCGAGGCCGAGCCCGCCAGCGCAAAGGCCAGGGCGACGCCGCCTCCGACCGTGAACGCGGCCACCTGGGCGGCCCGCTTGGCGATGGGTGTGGTCTTCTGGGACATGCGTGTGCTCCTTGATCGAGTCTGTCGTTGATGACGGTGTCGACAGGTAGGAGGCACCGGTTGGACGCAGGCTTACAACTTTTTCCGGACAATTCACATCACGTTCCTGTTGCATTCCTGAAACTAGAACATGTTCTAGTTTTGTGGTACCTTCCTGCGCGTCGGTCGAGTCCGCCCCAGGAGGCAGATCCCCATGGAGTTCGGCGTCTTCGCCCAGCTGTTCGTCCCCAAGTTCGAACGTGCGGCGGACCCCCACGCAGAGCACAAGCGCATCATGCGCAACGTCGAGATCGCCAAGGCGGCCGACCAGAACGCGTTCAAGTACGTCTGGTGCCCGCAGCACCACTTCCTCGACGAGTACTCCCACATGCCCGGACCGGAGGCCTTCCTCGGCCACTGCTCGGCCATCACCGACCGGGTGCACCTCGGGTCGGCCATCTTCAACATCACCCCCCAGGTGAACAAGCCGGTCCGCATCGCCGAGAACGTGGCGCTGCTCGACCACCTCACCAACAACCGCTTCGAGTTCGGCACCGGCCGTGGCAGCTCGACCACTGAGGTGTACGGCTTCGACATCGCCGACATCAACGAGACCAAGGCCATGTGGCGCGAGGCCATCGCCGAGATCCCGAAGATGTGGAGGGCCGGGCAGTACGCCTACGAGGGCAAGTACTTCCGGGTGCCCGAGCGAGAGGTCTTCCCGAAGCCGCACGGCCCGGCCCACCCCGCCATGTGGGTGGCGGCCGGCTCGCCCCCCACGTTCGCGGAGGCGGCCGAGCTCGGCCTCGGCGCCTTCTGCTTCACCACCGGCGCCCCGAACCAGCTCAGCAAGTTCGTGCAGGGCTACAAGGCCAACATCGCCAACGCCACGCCGGTCGGCGACTACATCAACGACAACATCATGGGCGTCACCAACATGGTGTGCATGGAGGATCGGAAGAAGGCCTTCGAGGTCGCGTCCAACATGGGGATGAACTACTACACGTCGCTCGCCTTCCACTGGCTCGACAACATCCCGAAGCCCGACGGCCTGCCCGAGTGGCCGAAGAAGATCCCCGAGCCCACCCCCGAGGGCGTCGAGAAGATGGCCGCCGAGGGCTACGTGATCATCGGCGACCCCGATGACTGCGCCAAGGGCGTGCAGCGGTGGGTGGACGAGGGCTTCGACCAGCTGACCTTCAGCCCCACCACCAACACGCTGCCCACCGACGTCATCGTGCAGTCGATGGAGCTGTTCGGCCGCGACGTCATCCCGCAGTTCGACAAGGACCCGGTGCACTCCACCACCCGCTACCGCGAGGCCGCTGCCGCCAAGCTGGCGTAGTGGGCCTGCCCGACGAGCTCCGCGCCCTCGCTGCCGAGGTCTCCAACTGGGGGCGCTGGGGCGAGGACGACGAGCTCGGCACCCTCAACCTGATCGACGGCGAGGCCGTGGCCCGGGGCGTCGCCGCGGCCCGCACCGGGGCGCGGATCCCGCTGGCCATCCGCCTCGACGCCAACGGCCCGCAGATGGGCAACGTGCCCGGCCGCATCAACCCGCTCCACACGATGGTGGCGATCAACCAGACCTACACCGGTGGCGATGGCGACGCCTGCTTCAACGACGACACCGTGACCATGGGCCTCCAGGCCGGGACCCACTGGGACTCGCTGGCCCACGTGAGCTACGACGGCCTGCTCTACAACGGCTTCCCGGCGTCGTCCGTCACCGCCGACCGGGGGGTCGGGCGCTGCGGCATCCACAAGGTCACCAGCGTGGTCAGCCGCGCCGTCCTCCTCGACGTCGCCCGGGCCAAGGGCGTGGACATGCTCGACGGTGGCTACCCCATCACGGAGGCCGACCTCGAGGCGGCCGTCGAGCTGGCCGGGATCCGGCCCGAGCCGGGGGACATCGTGCTCGTGCGGACCGGGAAGATGGCCCTCCTCAAGGCCCGCGACCGTGAGGGCTACACCCTCAGCCCCTCGCCGGGGCTGGCGGTGGGCACCGTCCGGTGGCTCCGCCGGCACGACGTCGCCGCGGTCGCCACCGACACCTTCACGCTGGAGGTCATCCCCGGTGAGGACCCCGCCGTCCTGTTCCCGGTCCACATGATCCAGCTGCGCGACATGGGCCTCCTCCAGGGCCAGAACTTCGACCTCGAGGCCCTCGGCGCGCACTGCGCGGCCGACGGTGTCTACGAGATGCTCCTCGTGGCCAACCCCGAGCCGTTCACGGGCGGAGCCGGAGCGCCCACCGCCCCCGTGGCCGTCAAGTAGGCAGTAGGCAGTTGCTCCATGGCTGACGTCGCCCCGCCCCCGTCCTTCAACTTCGCCGACGTGTGGGAGATGGCCGCGGACGCGCTCGGCGACCGCCTCGCCCTCGTCTGCGGCGCCCAGCGGCGCACGTACGCGGACCTCGAGGAGCGGGCCAACCGCCTGGCCCACCACTTCGAGGGTCTGGGCCTCGGGCCCGGTGACCACGTG
>DASYMT010000536.1:0-8796 GCA_036008925.1 Acidimicrobiales bacterium
AGCGGAGCCCTAACCTGCGCAAAATGCCCCGGCTGCGAGCCCTGCACCCCGCGCTGTGGTGGGCCGCCTACGGGCTCGGCGTCCTGGGCGCTGCGGTGGTGGTGATCGGCCCGTCGCATGTGGCCTTCGACGGGGCCTTCATGGCCTGGAGGCCGCCCCTGCCGTCGGCCGCCACCTCGCCTGGCGACCACCTCCAGACCTCCTACTTCCTGTGGCTCTGGGAGGACGGGCTGCGCCACGGCCGGCTGCCCTGGCGCGACGTGTACCAGTTCGCGGCGACCGGCCACGGGGTGCATCAGCCCTTCGGCTGGCCCCTGGCCCTGCTGGCCGTTCCCGTCTCGCTGGTGGCCGGGCCGGTGGCCGCCTACAACACCTTGGTCCTGGCCGCCTTCGTGCTGGCCGCGGCGGCCACCGCGGGCCTGGTTCGGGCCCTCGGCCTGTCCCGCAGCGCGGCGGCGGTGGCCGGGGTGGCCTTCGCCTTCGCCCCCTACCGGCTGGTCCAGGCCACCAGCCACGTCAACGCCCTCCTCGCCTTCCTCCTCCCGCTGCTCCTGCTCTGCATCGAAAAGGCCCTCCAGGGCGGCCGCCGCCAACAGCTCTGGGGGTGGGGCGCGGCGGCCGCCATGGCCTCGATCGCGGGGTCGGGGGAGGGGCACTTGGCCGTGTTCGCCGCGGGCCTGGCCGCCGTCTACCTGCTGGGCCGGTGGCGGGCCGTGCGCGGCCAGGCCCGCCGCCTGGCCGGGCCCGCCGCCGCCTTCGTCATCGGCGCGGCCGGGGCCGGCCTCGCCCTCCAGCACTTCGTCCTCGGCCCCAGCGCGGCGGCGGGCGGACGCAGCGTGGAGGAGGCGTCCGAGGCCGCCCCCCGGCTGGCCAACCTGGCCTCGCGCACCCACCCGTACGCATGGCCCCTGTTCGAGCGCTACGCCTACCCGGGCCTGGTCATCGCCGCCCTGGCCCTCGCCGGCCTCGTGCTGTGGGCCCGCCGCCGCCCGGCCCTGGTCGCCACCTTGGCCGCGCTCATTGCCGGCGCGCTGGTCTTGGCCGTGGGCCCCAGCCTCGAAGACCATCCCGGCTTCCAGCGGGCCTACCGGGTCATCCCGTTCCTGGCCTACAGCCGGGTGCCGGGGCGCATCCTGATCGTGTCCGCCCTGGCCCTGGCCGTGGCCGCCGCCTTGGCCGTGGAGCAGGTCCGACGGGCCGGGCTGCGGGCCGCGCTGGCCCTGGCCGCGGCAGGGGCCATGCTCGTGGACGCGCCCTCCGGCCTCTTCGCGGCCAACCCGGTGGCGCGCCACGCCCTGCCCGGCGTGGAGCGGGGGGACCGGGTGCTCGACCTCCCCGCCTTCGACCCCGGCCACTTCACCGGGGCCGTCTACGCCTTCGACCTCATCGACGCGCCCGGCCCCCGGGTGGGGGGGTACTCGCCGTTCGTCACCCCCGCCGCGGGCCAGGCCCAGGCCGTCACCGCGCCGCTGTCCTCGCCGCCCGTCGACCCGTGCCGGTGGAAGGAGGCGGCCCAGCGCTTCGCCATCGAGCGGGTGGCCGTGCACCGCTCGCTCTACGGGCCGGGGCGGCTCCAGTGGGCGGCCGACCCCGAGGTGCTGATCGCTGAGCTGGCCGCCACCCCCGGCTTCACCCGGGCGGGGGCCAAGGGCGACGTCGTGGTGTTCAGCGTGGACCCGGCTCGGATCCCCTGCGGGGGCTGACGGCCAGGCCGATCAGCCACGGGAAGCAGCGGTCGACCCACACCGACTCGAAGCCGGTCGACAACAGCGCGGCCAGCCGGGCGGGGCTGAACTGCTGGACGTGCTCGGGGTCGTTGCCCAAAGCCCGCACGTTCTTGCCCCGGCCCAGGTTCCCCAGCCGGAACCACGGCTCCCACGGCACCGACACCACGCACACGCCCCCCGCCCCGCACGCCCGGGCCAGCTCGGCCACCGCGGCGGCGGGCGCCACCAGGTGCTCGAGCACCTCGATGCAGGTGACCACCTCGGCCCGGCCCGTCGCCACCGGCAGCATCCCCGCGTCGGCCCGCACCCCGGCCGCGGCCGGCAGGCGGCGCCGGGCGGCCACCAGCTTGTCGAAGCGGTACTCGACGCCGACCACCGGCCGAGCGCCGGCCAGGCCGAGCCGCTCCAAGGCCAGCCCCTCGCCCAGGCCCACGTCGAGCAGGAGCCCGTGGCCCGCAGGAACGTGGCTCCGGAGCCGCTCCAGCCAGCGCCCGATCAGCCGCCGCACGACGGGGTTGGAGGTCGAGTACTTGCGCTCGTCCTGCCCCGCCGCCTCCTCCGGCGCGCCCGGCGCCAGCCCGATGGGCCGGGGCGGCGCAGCCGTCACTCGTCGGCCTCCACGGGGGGGATGGAGGCGGGCCGCCGGTTCAGGTGCACGAGCAGCTCGGCCAGCAGGCCGAACGAGAGGAACTGGGCCGACAGCACCATCAGCAGCACCCCTGCGATGAGGGCGGGCCTGCCGCCCACCGCGTGGCCGGTGAGCTTCACGATGGTGAGCCACCCGAGCAGGGCCGAGCCCAGCAGCCCGAGGGCGGCCCCGATGCCGCCAAAGAGGTGGAAGGGCCGCAGCGTGTAGGTGGTGAGGAACTTGACGGTGATCAGGTCGAGCAGGCCCCGCCAGAAGCGGGAGCGGCCGAACTTGGTCTTGCCGTGCAGCCGGGGCCTGTGCTGCACGTCGACCTCGCCCACCCGGAACCCGTTCCACTGGGCCAGCACGGGGATATAGCGGTGGAGCTCGCCGTAGAGGTCGAGCGAGTCGGCCACCTCGCGTCGCATGGCCTTGAACCCGCTGTTGAAGTCGGACCCCTCCACCCCGGAGATGGCGCGGGTGGCCCGGTTGTAGAGACGGGACGGGACCCGCTTGGCCAGGCGGTCCTGGCGAACGGCCCGTCGCCCGGTGACCAGGTCGAGGCCGCCCTCCACCGCTTCGAGCAGGCGGCCGATCTCGGCCGGGTCGTCCTGGCCGTCGGCGTCCATGAGGACGATCACATCGCCCTCGGCCCGGCGCAGGCCCGCGCTCAGCGCGGCCGACTTGCCCAGGTTCCGGCGCAGTCGGACGAGGCGCACGCCCGGATGCCGCACCCGCAGGCCGCGCACCACCTCGGCCGTCCCGTCGGTGCTCCCGTCGTCGACCACGATGACCTCGAAGAGCAGGCCCGCGGCGGCCAGGGCGGCGGCCGTGGCGGGCACCACCTCGGCCAGGTTGGCCGCCTCGTTGAAGGCGGGCATGACAACGGAGACGCTCACCCCCACCCCGTCATGCTTGCAGGAAGGCGAGCGAGGCGGCACCTCCGGCCGCGTCCACGGCGACGGTGACGGCCCGGGCGGCCACGGCCACGGCCACGGCCTCGCCCGCGGGCAGGCCGCAGGCGGCCACGAAGACGGCCTCGCGCACGCCCGCTCCGGCGGGCGCAGGACCGGCCACGAACCCGGCCAGCCACGACAGCACGGCGGCCAGCCAGATGCGCACCACGCCCGGGTCGGGGACGAGGGCCCGGGCCACCGCCCACGTGCTCAGGCCGATACACGCCCAGGCGGGCAGGTAGCGGGCGGCCACGGCCAGGGACCGGCGCCAGGGCGGGACCCGCACGTCGAGCGGCCTGCGGGTGACCCGACGCAGCCAGCCGAGCACCCGCGACAGCACGGCCGGGTGCAGGCCCACCAGCGCGGCCGGGAAAGCCAGGGGGAGGAGGGACACGGCCGGGCTGCCGTCCCCCCGCAACAGGAGGGCGACGGCCAGGGCGGCGGCGGCCACTGCGTTGGCCGCATAGGCCAGCACCAGCGAGAGCAGCACGCTGGCATAGGCCGCGGGCCTGGACACCCCGAGCCTGCGGGTCGCCTCGCCCCGGCCCAGCACGGCCCACACCCCGCCGGGCACGTACTTGCCCAGCTCGCCCGCGAAGTAGGCGGCCGCCACCTTGGCCCGTCGGGGGCGCTCGTCGGCCACCAGCGCGAGCACGTCGGCCCAGGCCGCGGCCAGCACGAGCATGCCCAAAGCGGCCAGCCCCACCGCCGCGGCCAGCCACCCGAGGTCGGCGTCGGCCAGGGTGGCCCGGGCCCGCGGCCACTGGCCCACGAGCAGGGCCGCCACGACCGCCCCGCCCACCACCGAGGGCAGGACGGCGGCCAGTCGGCGCAGGCGCGGACGAGGAGCGGTCGGAGGGGAGTCGATGCGCCTGCTTACCATTCAGCGGTCCTAGGCTGCGGGACTGGATGACCCCTCCCGATACCCGTCGTTCCCCCCTCGACGCCGCCCACCGGGCCCTCGGGGCCAAGCTCGTGCCCTTCGGCGGCTGGGACATGCCGCTCAGCTATCCGGCCGGGACGCTGGCGGAGCACCGGGCCTGTCGAACCGGCGCGGTGGCGTTCGACGTGAGCCACCTGGGCACCGTGCGGGTGACCGGCCCGTCGGCCCGGAAGCACCTCAACGCCACCCTCACCAACGACCTGGGCAAGATCGGCCCGGGCCGGGCCCAGTACACCCACCTGCTCGACGAGGCCGACGGGTCGGTGCTCGACGACATCATCGTCTGGTGGGTCGACGACGAGCGCTTCGACGTCATGCCCAACGCCTCCAACACCGACCGGGTGGTGGGCGCGGTGGGCGGCACCGACGTGACCGGCGAGCGGGCCGTGATTGCCGTGCAGGGCCCGTCGGCCCGTTCGCGGCTGGCCACGGTGGCCCCCGAGGCGGCGGCCGTGGGGCGCTTCCACGTGGCCCGGTTCGACTGGCGGGGCACCGAGTGCGTCGTGGCCGGGACCGGCTACACGGGCGAGGACGGCGTGGAGGTGGCCGCGCCCGTCGACGTGGCCGAGTCGCTCTGGCAGGCCGTGCTCGACGCGGGCGTGCAGCCTGCGGGCCTGGGCGCGCGCGACACGCTGCGGCTGGAGGCCGGGCTGCCCCTGCACGGCCACGAGCTGGGCCCCGGCATCACGCCGTTGCAGGCGGGCCTGGGCTGGGTGGTGGCGTGGGACAAGGGCCCGTTCCAGGGCCGGGCCGCGCTGGAGGCCGAGCGGGAGCGGGGCGTGTCCCGGCGGCTGCGGGGCATCGAGGTCGAGGGCCGTCAGCCCCCCCGCCAGGGCTATCCCGTGCTGGTCGAGGGCAAGCCCGCGGGCGAGGTCACGTCGGGCAACTTCAGCCCGTCTCTGGAGAAGGGCGTGGCCTTGGCCTTCCTGCCTCCCGCGGTGGAGCCGGGGGCCGACGTGGAGGTCGAGGTGCGGGGCAGGCCGGTGCCCGGCCGGGTGGTGAAGCTGCCGTTTGTGCACAAACAGAAGGGCGCGTGACCAGTGGGCCATTACGTCCCCCACACCGACGACGAGATCGCCTCGATGCTGGCCTTCATGGGCCTGTCGTCGCTGGACGAGCTGTTCGACGCGGTGCCCGCAGCCATGCGTCTGGCCGCGGGGTCGCTCCACATGGCCGACGGGCTGTCTGAGTTCGAGACGCTCGACGAGATGGCCCGGCTGGCCTCGCTCAACCGGGCCTGCGGTCCCGACCTGGTGTGCTTCGCGGGCGGCGGGGCCTACGACCACGAGCTGCCCGCGGCGGTGAAGCGCCTGGCCTTCCGGTCCGAGTTCGTGACCGCCTACACGCCGTATCAGCCCGAGGTCGCACAAGGCGTGCTGCAGACGCTGTTCGAGTACCAGACCCTCGTCGCCCGCCTGTCGGGGGTGGAGGTGGCCAACGCCTCGCTGTACGACGGCGCCTCTGCGTGCGTGGAGGGGCTGAACCTGGCCGTGGCCGCCACCAGGAACCAACGGGTGCTGGTGTCGGCGGGCGTGCACCCCAACTGGCGGGCGGTGGTCGACACCTTCGCGGTGGGGACGGGGCACGAGGTGGAGATGGTGCCGCTCCAGGACGGGCTCACCGCCTGGGGGGACCCGGTCGATGCCAAGCCTGCCAGCGCCGTATTAGTCCAGTTTCCTAACTATTTGGGTTGCATCGAGGACCTGCGCCAGGCGCGGGCCTACGCCGACGCGGCCGGCGCGCTGCTGGTGGTGGCTTTCGACCCGGTGGCCTCGGGGCTGCTCAACACGCCCGGCAGCTACGGGGCCGACGTGGTGGTGGGGGAGGGGCAGCCCTTCGGCACCCCGCTGTCGTTCGGCGGCCCGTACCTCGGGCTGTTCGCCTGCAAGCTCGAGCACGTGCGCCGCCTGCCCGGCCGGCTGGTGGGGGAGACGGTCGACGTGGAGGGCCGCCGGGCCTACGTCACCACCCTGCGCACGCGCGAGCAGGACATCAGGCGGGAGAAGGCGTCGTCGAACGTCTGCACCAACCAGACCCTCATCGCCGTGTGCTGCGCCATCCAACTGGGCTGGCTGGGCACCGGCGGCCTGCGGGAGCTGGCCCTGCGCTCGGCCCGGGCCGCCCGCGCCACGCGCCAGGCGCTGTTGGCGCTCGACGGCGTGGTCGCCCACAACCACGCGCCGGTCCTGCGGGAGTTCGCGGTGCGCACGCCCTTGGACCCGCATGTGCTGGTCGACCGCATGGCCGACGAGGGCTTTCTGGCCGGTGTGCCGTTGGACGACGGCGGGCTGTTGGTGGCGGCCACCGAGCGCCGCACCCGCGACGAGATCGACCGCTATGCCAGTGCGATTGAAAAGGTGATCCGGTGAAGGCCACCAGCATCCCGTTGATGGGCCGGGAGGAAGAGCCCACCCTGTTCGACCTGAGCGAGCCGGGCCGTCGGGCCTGGTCGTTCCGGGACCAGGGCTTCGCCGAGGAGTGGGCGGCCGAGGACCTGATCCCGGCCGAGCATCTGGCGGCCGAGCCCGTGCCCGTGGCCCAGGTGTCCGAGCGCGACCTGGTGGGCCACTTCACCCGCCTCACCCATCGGCAGTACTCGGTGGACCTGGGGGCGTACCCGCTGGGCTCGTGCACCATGAAGTACAACCCCAAGCTCTGCGACGACGCGGCCGGGCTGGCGGGCCTGGCCAACGTCCACCCGGCCGCCCCCGCCTCGCTGACCCAGGGCTGGATGGCGCTGCTGTCCGACCTGGCCGACGCGCTGTGCGAGATCACCGGCATGTCGGCCTGCACGCTCCAGCCGCCCGCGGGCGCGGCGGGGGAGTTGACCGGCCTGCTGCTCATGCGGGCCTGGCACGAGGCCCAGGGCCGCCAGCGGTCCAAGGTCATCATCCCGGACTCGGCCCACGGCACCAACCCGGCGTCGGTGACGCTGGGCGGGTACCAGACGGTCACCGTCCCGTCGGACGACCGGGGGTGCGTGGACCTGGCCGCCCTGCGCGAGCGCCTGGACGACGACGTGGCCGGGATCATGCTCACCAACCCCAACACCCTCGGCCTGTTCGAGGAGGAGATCACCGAGATCGCGGCGGCCGTGCACGAGGTGGGCGGGCTGCTCTATTACGACGGGGCCAACCTCAACGCCATCCTCGGCGTGGTGCGGCCTGGCGACATGGGCTTCGACATCGTGCACATGAACCTGCACAAGACCTTCGCCGTGCCCCACGGCGGGGGAGGGCCGGGCGCAGGCCCGGTCGCGGTGTCCGAGCGGCTGGCCGAGTTCCTGCCCGGACCGCTCCCCGCGCTGCGGCCGGACGGCGGCGGCTACGAGTGGACGGTGCCGGCGAGGTCGATCGGGCGGGTGCACTCGTGGCACGGCAACGCGCTGGCCCTGGCCCGTGCATGGTCATACATCCTGGTGAATGGGGGCGACGGGCTGCGCCGGGTGGCCGAGGCCGCGGTGCTCAACGCCAACTGGCTGCGCCACCGGCTGCGGGGCGTGTACGACATCCCCTTCGACCGGCCCAACATGCACGAGTTCGTGGCGTCGACCAAGTCCTTGAAGAAGGCGGCCGGGCTGCGGGCCCTCGACGTGGCCAAGCGGCTGCTCGAGGAGGGGTTCCACTCGCCCACCGTCTACTTCCCCCTGATCGTGGAGGAGGCGTTGATGATCGAGCCGACCGAGACGGAGAGCCCGCAGACCCTGGAGGACCTGGCCGACGCGCTGGAGCGCATCGCGGCCGACCCCGAGGATGCGGCGTTGGCGCCTCGGACCACGCCTGTGGGCCGGGTGGACGAGGCCCGGGCCGCCCGGCACCTCATCCCCACCTGGGACGCCCGCTAACCCCCCTTCACCTCGCGTTTCCACAGGGACAGTGCCTGTGGAAACGCGCGATGGTCAGTCGAAGAGGTCGGGTTGCTCGCGGGTGATGCGGTCGTAGAGGGGCTGGAAGCTGAACCAGCCCGCCAGGTGTGAGCCGACCTGGTGTGAGGTGTGCTCGGCCATCTCGTCGTCGATGAGGACCGGCGTGCCCGCCGCCTCGGCCAGGAGCTGGACCTGGCAGGACCGCTCCATGGTGATGAACCACCACACGGCCTCGTCGACCGACTGCCCCACGGTGAGCAGGCCGTGGTTGCGGAGGATGACCGCCTTGTTGTCGCCGAGGGCGTGGGCGATGCGCTTGCCCTCCTCGACGTCGAGCACCACGCCGGTGTAGTCGTCGAACAGCTCGTGGTCGTTGTAGAAGGCGCAGGCGTCCTGGCTCAGCGGGTCGAGCCTGCGGCCGAGGGTGGACCAGGCCCGTCCGAAGGTGGAGTGGGAGTGGGCCGCGGCCACCGCGTCGGGCCGGGCCGCGTGGACCTGGGAGTGGATGGCGAAGGCGGCCGCGTTGACGGGCCGGTCGCCGTGCACGACCTCGCCTTCGTGGCTCACCAGCAGCAGGTCGGACACCTTGATGTGGCCGAAGTGCATGGCGAAGGGATTCACCCAGAAGTGGTCGGTGAGCTCGGGGTCGCGCGCCGTGATGTGACCAGCCACGCCCT
>DASYMT010000537.1:0-3713 GCA_036008925.1 Acidimicrobiales bacterium
CAGGCCCTGCTCGAAGAGGTGCGCTACGACGAGGACGGCAACCCGGTCACGTCGAACCTGGCCGACTACGCCTTCATCTCCGCGGCCGAGCTGCCCAGCTTCGAGATCGTGCACATGGAGACGCCTACCCCGCTGAACGAGCTGGGGGCCAAGGGCATCGGCGAGTCGGGCACCATCGGGTCGACCCCCGCGGTGCAGAACGCGGTGGTCGACGCGCTGACGCCCCTCGGGGTCCGCCACGTCGACATGCCCGCCACGCCCGAGCGGGTGTGGCGGGCGCTCACCGGCCGGGGCGGCGAGCCCGGGGCCGACGCCAGCCCCGCGGCGGCGGGGACCGGCTCGGTCGGCTAGCCGTTTCCCGTCTGGAGGACATAGCGCGTGTTTTCGGCGCGGTATGTCCTCCAGACGGAGGGTATGAGGGGGGGCGGCTCAGCCGGGCCAGGCGTCGACCGGGTAGGCCGAGGTGGGGACGACGACCGCGCCGGCCACCTTGTCGTGCCAGGTCTGGCGCTCCTTGTCCCACAGCATCCAGAAGAAGCCCACCAGGCACACGCAGGCGGACACATAGCGCATGAGGTGGCGCAGCAGGGCCTTGCCCACCCCGAGCTGGCCGCCGGTCTGGAAGTCGATGACCCGGATGTTCATGACCCGCTTGCCGATGGTCTGGCCCGAGAGGCTTCCCTCCAGGTACCCGAAGTAGGCGAAGCCGATGAGGACGCCGAGCCCTCGCCCGGCGTTGGCGCCGATGATGAGGCTCACGACCGCACCGAAGACGCCGAGGATGACGCCGTCGATGATCCCGGCGATCAGCCGCTCGCCGAAGCTGGCCCGGGGACCGGACGGGCCGGCGCCCCCGCCCGGGGCGGGTCCGCTGGGTCCGGCGGGCTGGGTCCACTCGTTCGACATGTCGCTCCTTGGGTCTCAGGCTTCTGGGTCGGGCGTTACAGGATCCGGAACCGGTGCAGCTCGAACAGCCACATAGCGGTGAGCGCCACGGGCAGGGCGGCGGCGGGGACGGTGAGGCGCTCGGCCCGTCGGGCCAGGAGCAGCACCACCGCGAACACCGTGAGGGCGATGCCCATGGGGTTGGCGGCCAGCGCGCCGGCCAGGTTGAGGTGGACGGTGTCGGTCACGCTCGTGGTCATGCCGCACAGCGGGCAGGGGATGCCGGTGACGGCCCGCAGGATGCACGGCAGGCCGGGGTTCCCGACGGCCGGACGCACGGCGGCGGCGGCCAGCATGAGGCCGCCCGCGATGCGCAGGTCGTGCAGGGGTACGACCCGCTCTTCCCGCCAGAGCGCAACCATCGGCGCGAAGCGTACCCATATGCCCGCGTCCCCCGAGTGGACCGGCCCTCCCGCCTCGCCGCTCCGGGTCCTGACGGTGCCCTGGACGGCGGTGCGGTCAGGCCCGCTGGGCCTTGGCCGTGACCACCGCTTCGAGGAAGGTCTCAGGCCCGATGGCCTCGCCCGGGCCGACGACCTTGGGCCGCAGGCGCGACGCCATGTCCCGGGCCAGGCGGGTGCGGGTGTCCGGGGGGAGCGAGGCCCGGCGGGCCAGGAACTGGCGCACGGCGGCCACCTCCTCGGCCGTCACGGCCGAGACGTCCCACGTGTCGAGGCCCTCGGGGGGCCGGGCCGAGGCCGACCAGCCGGTCCACGACCCGTCCGCGGGCATGGCCGCCCGACCCGTGCGCTCGCGGACCACGATGGTGCCCGCGGCCAGGTCGCCCAGCCGCTGGTTCTTGGGCGTGGCCAAGATGGCGACGATCCCGACGAGATAGGCGGTGGGCAGGATGTCGACCAGCCGCAGCAGGTTGCGCACCGCGCTGGTGACGAAGGTGATGGGCGCCCCGCTGGTCTTCACCACCCGCAGCCCCGTCCACCGCTTGCCCAGGGTGCGGCCCGACGCCCACGTCTCGAAGGCGACGTCGTAGCCGAAGACCACAACGAACACGGCCACCGCGGCCAGCGCGATGACCCACCCGCCCAGGGCGTCGCTCAGAGCGGCGGTGAGGAGCAGCACGGCGACGGCCACCGCGCCTTGCAGGCACACGTCGATCAGGGCGGCCACGAACCGGGAGCCCACGCCCGCCAGCGTGAACTCGAGGGTCACACCCTCGGGTGTGGCCACGGCCATGCGATCTTCGTACAGCATGGAGGGATGAACCTAGACGCGTTCGTCCGCGAGCGGGAGCCCGCGTGGACGGAGTTGGAGGGCCTGGTGGCCCAGGCGGGCCGACGGCCCGAGCGGCTGGGGGCCGAGCGGGTGCGTCGCCTGGGCGCGCTCTACCGCAGCGCGGCGGCCGACCTGGCCGCGGCCCGCCGCCAGTTCCCGGGTGAGTACACCGTCGGCCGGCTGGAGCAGCTCGTGCAACGGGCCCGGCACGTCGTCTACGACAGCGAGGGCCGGCGCGACTCGCTGCGCACCTTCTTCGGCCGTACGTACTGGCGGCGCATCCGGGAGCGCCCGCTCGTCCTCCTCATGGCCGCCGCCCTGCTCCTCGCCCCCGCCGTCCTCACCGCCACCTGGGCCCTGCGCGACCCCGCCGCCGCGGCCCGCCTGGTGCCCGAGCAGTACCAAGCGGTGACCGAGCCCCGGGCAGGCGGCAACGACCTCGGCCTCACCCCCGAGCGCTCGGGGGCCATGGCCGCCCAGATCTTCACCAACAACATCCGGGTGACGTTCTTCGCCTTCGCGGGCGGCATCACCCTCGGCCTGCTCACCGGCTACGTGCTCGTGTTCAACGGCCTGCTGTTCGGCACCCTGCTCGGGCTGGCCACCGGCTCGGGCAACGGCTCGTCGTTCCTCGTGCTGGTCGCCCCCCACGGCGTGCTCGAGCTGAGCTGCATCATCGTGGCCGGGGTGGCGGGCATCCGCATGGGCGCCGCGGTCGTCGCCCCCGGCCACCGCAGACGGCTCGTCGTCCTCCAGGAACAGGCCCGTGCCGCGGGCGAGCTGGCGTTGGGCACCGCGCCGTGGCTCGTGCTGGCCGGGCTGGTCGAGGGCTTCGTCACCCCCCAAGGACTGCCGCTGCCCGCCGCCCTCGGGGTGGGCCTGGCCCTCGGCGCCGTCTACTGGCTCCTGATCGCCACTAGAGGCGGGCCCGGGCCTTCAACCGCAGGTAGGCGCTGACGCAGGCCGCGGGCAGCTCGCCCGGGGCCGCCTCCAGGACCGACACGCCCGTCCCCTCCAGCCGGGCCGCGGCCCGCCGCCTGGCCTCCAGCACGTCGACCGCCACCGCCGCCGCGTACGCGTCGTGGGCCACGGCGGGCGGGGCCGACAACAGCGCGGCCAGGTCGGGGTCGGTCGACCCGGCCACCACCACGGCGTGCTTGCGGGCCAGCACCGGGGCGGCGGCCACCAGGGGCTTGGCCGCCGACTCCTCCAGCAGGTCGGTGAGCACCAGCACCAACGAGCGCTTCGACCCGGCCACCGTGCGGAAGGCCAACTCGTAGTCGCTCTCGGTGTCGGTGGGCTCCAGGTCGTACACGGCGGCCACCACCGCGTCGCTGCCGTGGCGGCGGGGCCGCACGTGCCGGCGCACGGCGCGGTCGAAGGCCACGACCCCGACCCGGTCGCCCACCACGTCGGCGACCATGGCCACCGCGGCCACTGCGTCCAACGCCGCGTCCAGCCGGGTGCGGTCCCCGCCGAGCGGCGCGGCCATGAGCCGGCCGGTGTCGACCACGCACACCACGTCCCTGTCCTGC
>DASYMT010000538.1:0-6184 GCA_036008925.1 Acidimicrobiales bacterium
CCGGCCCCCCGAAGACCCCGATCACGCCGGCCCCCCGAAGACGCCGATCACGCCGGGCTCACGCCGAGGCGGACTTGGGCTCGCTCTTGGGGGCGTCGGCCTTCGGCTTGGGTGCCGAATCGGCCTTCGACGGGGACGCCGACTCGCCCGAGGAGCCCGCAGGCTTCGACCGGGTGTCGGTCTTGTAGAAGCCGCTGCCCTTGAAGGCGATGCCGATCGAGCCGAACACCTTGCGCAGCTCGCCGCCGCACTGGGGGCACTCTTTGAGGGGCTCGTCCTTGAACGACTGGACGACCTCAACGTGCTCACCACAGTTCTTGCATGCGTATTCATACGTCGGCATAGAAGCGAAGGGCCTCCGGTTGGCACTCACCCTGGACGAGTGCCAAGTGTACCGTGGTCTCCGTGGCTGACGCCCACGGCGCCGCGTTCGCGACCCTCGTCCTCGGCGCCTACTTCCTCGGCACCTTCCCCACCGCAGTGCTCGTGGCCCGCTCGAAGGGCCATGACGTGCTGCACGAGGGGTCGGGCAACCCGGGCGCCACCAACGTCTACCGGGTGGCGGGCAGGCGGGCGGGGGCGGCCGTCTTCGCGGGCGACTTCCTCAAGGGCGTCCTGGCCGCGGCGGCGGGCGCGCTGATCGAGGGGCGCCACACCAACCTGGCCCTCGCCCTGGGCACCGCGGCCGTGGTCGGACACTGCCTGCCCGTGCAGCGCCGCTTCCGCGGGGGCAAGGGCGTGGCCACCGCCGCGGGCTTCGCCCTCGTGGTCGAGCCCCTCATCGGCCTGGCCGCGGCGGCTGTGTGGTTCACCCTGCTGAAGCTGACCCACCGGGCGTCGATCGCCTCGGTGACTGTCGCCGTCGCCGCGCCAGTCGCCATACTCCTGTGGCGCGGCCCCCACACCGAGGCCGCCGTCATGGGCGCAGTGGCGCTGTTCGTGGTGTCGAGGCACTGGCGGAACATCTCCCGACTGCTTCGAGGAGAAGAGTCGTCGTTGCCTGGGGTAGGAAGGAGCGGATGATGGTGCGCAAAGCAGTGATCCCGGCCGCGGGCCTCGGCACCCGATTCCTCCCCGCGACCAAGGCGCAGCCCAAGGAGATGCTGCCGCTGGTCGACAAGCCCGCCATCCAATGGGTGGTGGAGGAGGCCGTGCGCTGCGGCATCCGCGACATCCTCATCATCACCGGCCGGGGCAAGCGCTCCATCGAGGACCACTTCGACCGCACCTTCGAACTCGAGCACTACCTCGAGTCGGGGGGCAAGGACGACCTCCTCAAAGAGGTCCGCGAGATCGCCGAGATGGCCGACATCCACTACGTCCGACAGGGCGAGCCGCGGGGCCTGGGCCATGCCGTCAGCGTGGCCCGTCAGCACATCGGCGACGAGCCCTTCGCGGTCATGCTCGGCGACGACATCATGAGCGACGAGTCCACCGTCCTCCACGACATGCTCCAGGCCCACCAGCGCTTCGGCCGCTCGGTCGTCGCCCTGAAGACCGTTCCCAAAGCCGACATCTCCGCCTACGGCTGCGCCCGGGCCGAGGCGGTCGACGGGGCCATCGTGCGCATCGAGGAGATCGTGGAGAAGCCCGCGCCCGAGGAGGCGCCGTCCAACCTGGCCGTCATGGGCCGCTACGTCTTCACCCCCGAGATCTTCGAGGTGCTCGACCGGGTCCAGCCGGGCAAGGGCAACGAGATCCAGCTCACCGACGCCATCGGCCTCCTCCTCGACGACCAGGAGGTCTACGGCTACTGCTTCGAGCACGGCCGCTACGACATCGGGAACAAGCTCGACTACCTCAAGGCCACCGTCGAATTGGCCCTCCAACGCGAGGACCTCGGGCCCGCCTTCCGGGAGTTCCTGAACGGGCTGTGATCCCGCTCGACGAGGCCAGGGGGGTGGTGCTGGCGGGCTGCTTCCGTCTGCCCGCCGAGCGCGTCCCTGTCGACGAGGCGCTCGGCCTCATCACGTCCGAGGCCGTGGTCTCGGCTCAGGCCGTCCCGCCCTTCGCCAACACGGCCATGGACGGCTTCGCCGTGCGCGCCGCCGACACGGCGGAGACGCCTGCCACCCTCACCGTGGTGGGCACGGTCGCGGCGGGCTCGCGGGACCTCGTGCCGGTGGGCCAGGGCGAGGCCGTGCGCATCATGACCGGCGCGCCCATCCCGCCCGGTGCCGACGCGGTGGTGATGGTCGAGCGCACGCAGATGACGGAGGACGGCGGCACGGTGGTCGTGCTCCAGGCCGCGTCGGCAGGCGACCACGTGCGGGCCCCCGGCGAGGACGTGGCCGTGGGCCAGGAGGTGTTCCCCGCGGGCACCGAGCTGAGCCCCGGCCACCTCGGCGTGCTGGCCAGCATCGGCGTATTCGACGTATCCGTGTTCCGCAGGCCGCGCGTGGGCGTGCTGTCCACCGGCGACGAGCTGGTCGACGACGACCGGCCCTTGCAGCCGGGCCAGATCCGCGACTCCAACCGGCACACGCTCCTGGCCCTGGTGGCCCAGGCGGGCTGCACCCCGGTCGACCTGGGCGTGGCCCCCGACGACGAGGCCGCCATCACCGACGCCATCGAGCGGGGCTTGTCGCAGGCCGACGCGCTGCTCACCAGCGGGGGCGTGTCGGTGGGCGACTTCGACTACGTGAAGGTGGTGCTGGACAAGCTGTCGGGCGGGTCGATGCGGTGGATGCAGGTCGCCGTCAAGCCCGCCAAGCCGTTGGCCTTCGGGACGGTGGGGGGCAAGCCCGTGTTCGGGCTGCCGGGCAACCCGGTGTCGTCGATGGTGAGCTTCGAATTGTTCGCCCGGCCGGGCCTGCGCACGCTGATGGGCCATCCCACGCCGCTGCGCCCGGCGGTGCGGGCGGTGGCCGACGAGCCGCTGACCCGGCGCCCGGACGGCAAGGTCCACTTCGTTCGTGTACGCGCGGTCATGGGCGACGACGGCCGCTACCACGTGCGGTCGTCCGGCGGGCAGGCGTCGAACCTGCTGCGCTCGATGGCCCTGGCCAACGGGCTGGCCGTGCTGCCCGACGGGAAGGGCGTGGCCGCGGCCGGCGAGGTCGACCTGCTGACGCTGCCGTAGGCTTGGAGGGTGCTCGTCGATCCGCATGGCCGTGTGGTGCGGGACCTGCGCATCTCCGTCACCGACCGCTGCAACTTCCGGTGCACGTACTGCATGCCGGAGGAGGGCATGGAGTGGCTGCCGCGCTCCGAGGTGCTGACCTTCGAGGAGATCGCCCGGGTGGCGCGCATCTGCGTGGAGCGCTTCGGGTTCGACGGCATCCGCCTGACCGGCGGCGAGCCGACTGTGCGGGCCCACCTACCCGTGTTGGTGGAGAAGCTGGCCGGGCTGGGCGTCGACCTGTCGATGACCACCAACGGGGCCACGCTGCGGCTGCTGGCCGAGGACCTGCGGGCCGCGGGGCTGCGCCGGGTGAACGTGTCGCTCGACTCGCTGCGGCCCGAGCGGTTCCTGGCCCTGACCCGGCGGGACGCGCTGGACAAGGTGCTCGACGGGATCGACGCGGCCATCGAGGCGGGCTTCGACCCGGTCAAGGTCAACTGCGTGCTGGTGCGGGGCGTGAACGACGACGAGGTGGTGGACTTCGCCCGCTTCGGCCGGTCGAAGGGCGTCACCGTCCGCTTCATCGAGTTCATGCCGCTCGACGCGGACGGGGCCTGGTCGCTGGCGTCCGTGGTGCCGTGCGACGAGATCGTGGCCGCCATCGACGCCGAGTTCCCGCTGGAGGCGGTCGGGCACGAGGGGGCCGAGCCCGCGGCCCGGTGGCGCTACCGCGACGGCGGCGGTGAGGTCGGCGTGGTCGCCAGCGTGACCCAGAGCTTCTGCGGGTCGTGCGACCGGGTGCGGCTCACGGCCGAGGGCCAGTTCCGCAACTGCCTGTTCGCCGTGCGCGAGACCGACCTGCGGGCCGTGCTGCGCGCGGGGGGCGACGATGCCGGGAGCGACGATGCCGTGGCCTCGGCCATCGAGGCCGAGGTGGGCCGCAAGTGGGCCGGGCACGCCATCGGGCAGGTCACCTTCGTGCGGCCCAACCGCAGCATGAGCCAGATCGGCGGCTGAGCCGAATCAGGGGCTGAGCCGGATCAGCGGCTGAGCGGGGGGGCTGGCCGAGTCGTAGACTGGCGGCTCATGGCCGACCGGGGCTTCACGCATCTCGACCCGCTGGGCAGGGCCCGCATGGTCGACGTCACACCGAAAGAGCCCACGCACCGCCGGGCCATCGCCCGCTGCAAGGTGTTCATGAAGCCGGAGACGACGGCCATGGTCGCCAACAACGCGGTGACCAAGGGCGACGTGCTGGCCGTGGCCCGGGTGGCGGGCATCCAGGCGGCCAAGCGCACGCCGGACCTCATCCCCCTGTGCCACCAGCTCACCATCGGGTCCGTGTACGTGAACTTCCATCTGGACGACGAGTTCATCGAGGTGGAGTCGCAGGTCGAGACAGTCGACCGCACCGGCGTGGAGATGGAGGCGCTGACCGCCTGCACGGTGGCCGCCCTCACGATCTACGACATGTGCAAGTCGACCGACAGGACCATGAGCGTGGGCGAGCTGTGCCTGTGGGAGAAGGTCGGCGGGCGCTCGGGCGTGTGGCGCCGGGCCGCGGGGGACGGGTCGTCGGAGTTCTGAGCCTGGCCCGGGCCTGGCCCTGGGCTTGTGCTGAAGTGCTAGCTGGAGTTAGCATTTCGGGTCCGCAAAATTGCCTGAAACGGTCCCGCTGGGCTAGGAACTCAGACGCCCCAGGACCACGGGCCATCCACCGCCACGGCGAACTGGTGCGGTACGGTCCCCGAGTCGCAAAGGTAGGTCGAGGAGCTTGACCATCGTGGTGCTGCTTATCCTCGCCGGAATCTGGGCTGCTGTGCTCGTGCCGATGGTTCGGTCACGAGTCGAGCCTGGCCCGGCCGACTCCATCGGCGCCTTCCGGCGTCAACTGGGGGTCCTGCAGCGCACCGGACCAGCCACCGTCGCCCCCGCCAACCGGCTGCGCGTGCCCCCCTACAACCCCGGCGTGCCCACCCCCTATGCGGGGTATGCGGGCGCCCACTCGCTGGCCCGCCGCTATTCGGCGTCGCCCGAGGCCGCCCGACGGGCCCGGACGCTCAAGCGCAGGCGGGACGTGCTGTTCACCCTGCTGGGCTCGATGGCCGGAACGCTGGTGCTCGGGCTCCTGCCCCCGCTGCGGATGCTGTGGGGCCTGCACGTGCTGCTCGACCTGGCCTTCGCCGGCTATGTCGCCCTGCTGGTGCGCATGCGCAACGAGGCGGCCGAGCGCGAGATCAAGCTGCACTTCCTGCCCGGCGCGGGCATGCCCGGCGTGCCTGAGGCGGTGCCTGCTCAGGTCCGCTCGGCCAACTAGAGCTTCTCTCCGCTCAGGCTCCTGTGCCCCACGACCGGCGCAGCGACGAGTTGACCGGGCTGGTCGAGCCCATCTTGGCCTCGTTGGACGCCGCCCACCGGGCCCGGGAGCAGGGGCTGGCCGCCTGCCGGCGCACCATCCGGGCCTGCGGCCAGGCCATCCGGGCCGTGCACCGGCGCCAGCCTGTCGCCGTCGACGAGTTCACGTCGGAGGCCCTGGCTGCGCTGCGCGAGGCCCAAGAGGTGCTGCGCCCGCATCCGGCGGTGGCCTACGCGGGCTTCCTGGTCGATGCCGAGAAGGAGTACGCCGAGGCGGTGCTGACCGCCGCGCTGGTGGCGGGCTCGCCCCTGCCGTCGTGCTCCGAGGTCGGGGTGGAGCCGTCGTCGTGGCTCAAGGGCCTGACCGAGGCCGCCTCCGAATTGCGCCGGCACCTGCTGGACCGGCTGCGGGAGGGGGAGCAGGAGCGGGCCGAGGGGCTGCTGCTGCACATGGAGGACGCCTACGACGTGTTGGTGACGATCGACTACCCCGACGCCATCACCGCGGGCCTGCGCCGGTCGGTCGACGCGCTGCGGGCCGTGCTCGAGCGCAGCCGGGCCGACCTGACCACCACCGTGCTGCAATCCCGCCTGCAAACGGCGCTGGAGGCGGTGGCGGGCTCGACTATCCTCGACCCGCCGTCGGGGGTGTAGCTCAGTTGGCAGAGCGCTACGTTCGCAACGTAGAAGTCGGCGGTTCGAATCCGCTCACCTCCACTCTCACCCAGCAAGATGCACCGGAAGGCCCGGAACTCAGCGAGTTCC
>DASYMT010000539.1:0-9006 GCA_036008925.1 Acidimicrobiales bacterium
GCGTGATCGGGGTCTTCGGGGGGTCGGGCTTCTACGACTTCCTGTCCGACGTCACCGAGGTCCCCGTCCACACGCCCTACGGGCCGCCCTCGGCGCCGGTCATGGTCGGCTCGCTCGACGGGCGAGAGGTGGCCTTCCTCCCCCGGCACGGTCGCAACCACGAGGTGCCGCCGCATCGGGTGAACTACCGGGCCAACGTGTGGGCCATGCACTCGCTGGGGGTCACGCGCATCATCGGGCCGTGCGCGGCGGGGTCGCTCCAGCCCGCGGTCGTTCCGGGTTCGTTCGTGGTGCTCGACCAGCTCGTGGACCGGACGTGGGGCCGGGCCGACACGTTCTTCGACGGCGGCGTGGTGGGGCACGTGTCGTTCGCCGACCCCTACTGCCCCACGCTGCGTTCGGTACTGGTGGCCGCTTGCTCGTCGGCGGGGGTGGCGGTGCACGAGCAGGGGACGGTGGTGGTCGTGCAGGGGCCGCGCTTTTCGACCCGGGCCGAGTCGAACTGGTACCGCTCGGCCGGGTGGGAGGTCGTCAACATGACCCAGTACCCGGAGGCGTTCCTGGCCCGGGAGCTGGGCGTGTGTTACGGCGGGCTGGCCCTGATCACCGACTACGACACCGGGCTCGAAGGGGTCGACGGGATCGAGCCGGTGACGATGGACGCCGTGTTCAAGATGCTGCGGCGCAATGTGGCCAGGACCCGCGAGGTGCTGTTCTCGGCCATCCCGGCCGTGCCGGTTGAACGGGCCGGGTGCTCGTGCGCCGACGCGCTAGCTTCGGGGCCGCTGGGCTCGTAGCCCTCGTTGGGCTCGTAGCGTTTGGGCCAGTCGCGCTTCCCCCTTTCATCGTCTGAGTGAGAGGGGCGCGTCTGTGCGCTGGTATCGACTGCGCCGGCACCCGTTCGGGTTCTGGCTGATCACGTTCCTGCTGGCCGGGCTGACCTATGCCGCGGTGGGCCGGGCCTTCGACGAGGCCGGCACGTGGGGGTCGGCGGTGTCCGTCGTGGTGGTGCGGCGGGCGCTGGTCGTGGGCTCGGAGGTGTTGGCCGGCGACGTGACGGTGGCGTCGGTGCCCCGCTCGCTGGTGCCCCCGGGCGCGGCGACCGGGCTGGACCGCGTGGTGGGGCGGGTGGCGCTGGCTGCGCTGTCGCCCGGCGAGGTGGTGCTGCGCCGGCGGCTGGCGCCCGAGGGGCTGGTCGGCGTGGCCGCCCTGGTGCCGCCGGGCCTGCGGGCGGTGGCCCTGCCGGTGGGCGAGGACGGGCTGCGGGTGGCGGTGGGCGACGCGGTCGACGTCCTCGCCACCTTCGAGCTCGACGCCCCACCCCCGACACCCGCCGCCGCCGGCCCCCCTGCCGCGGCCGGCAGCCCCGGTGCCGACCCGCCCGCGGCCGACCCCCCTGCCAGTGCGGATCCGACCGGTGCCGACCCGCCTGCTGGCGCCAACTCGCCTGCCGGCACCGACCCGACCGTGCTGGTCGCGGCGGGCGCCCCCGTGGTCGAGGTGCGCCCCGGCGCGGTCACCGTCGCCGTGCCGCCCGCCGCCGCGGCCCGACTGGCCTTCGCCCTCGCCCGCGCCACCCTCACCCTCGCCCTCACCACCCGCGTTTCCACAGGGACAGTGCCTGTGGAAACGCGAGGTGAAGGGGGTGGGCGGTGAGGGCGGGGCATTGGCGGGCCATCACGGAGGCGGCCGCGACGCAACGGGGCCTCGTTACGGCCGCCCAACTTCGCCTGTCCGGAGCCACGACCAGCGAGATCGGTGACGCGCTGGCCGACGGGCGACTCCATCGGGTGCGTCACCGGGTGGTCGCCATGGCGGGAACGCCGCCTGACCCATGGCGTGCGCCCCGCGCCGTCAGCCTCGTGCTGCCCGAAGGCGTCGTGTCGCACCGATCGGCGGCCGTCCTCCACGGCATGATGCGCGCATGGGCCGGGCCGGTGGAGGTCACCGTTGCGCCCGGACGACTCCCCCGGCTCACGGGCGCCGTTCCCCACCAATCGGTGGTGCTGACCGAGGACCGCACCGAGGTCGACGGCATCCGGGTGACCTCGGCTGCTCGGACGATCGTCGACCTGGCCGCGGCGCTCGAGCCCGCCTGGCTCGAACGCCTCCTTCACGAGGCAGTCATGCGGCGACAGTGTGCCTACGCCGACGTGGCAGCCGTCATCGACCGGACCGGGGGGCGAGGACGGCCCGGGACCGAGGACCTGCGAAGGATGCTCGGTGAGTCGGTCGGCGACTCTGCCCTCGAAGTCCGTTGGCACCGGCTCTTGGTGAAGGCCGGGCTGCGGCCACCGGCCCGTCAGCACCAGCTTGTGGTCGATGGGCGGGTCTACCTCCTGGACTTCGCCTGGCCGGACGCCCAGGTTGCACTGGAGGTGGACGGGTTCGCCGCCCACCGGACCCGCGCCGCGTTCGACCGGGACCGGGCCAAAGTGCTCGCCCTCCAGTCGGCCGGGTGGGAGGTGCTGTCGGTCTCGGCCCGGACTGCGCCAGACCTGGTGATCGCCCTCCTCCGCCGCTCCATCTCGCCTTTCCACAGGGACAGTGCCTGTGGAAACGCGGGGTGAAGGGGGTTAGCGGAGGGCGGTGACGGCGAGGACCAGGGCGGCGGCGGCAAAGCGGTAGACCACGAACGGGCGGAACGAGTGCGTGCGCACGTACCGCAGGAGCAGCCACACGGCCGCGAATCCCGTCACCGCCGAGGCCGCCATCCCCCAGGCGAACGCAGGCCCGAACCCGGGCGGGATCCCGTCGCCCGCCAGCTTGAGCCCCTTGTACAGCCCGGCCCCGCCGATGATGGGCAGGCTCATCAGGAACGAGATGCGAGCGGCCGCGTCACGGGTGTACCCGAGGTACCGGCCCATCGAGATCGTCACACCAGACCGGGACACGCCCGGCTGGAGCGCACTGGCCTGCGCCACCCCCATCAGCACCGCGTCGCGCAGCCCGAACTCGCCGATCTCCCGCTTCTCGGGCAGCCGGTCGGCGGCCAGCAGCACCAGGCCGAACACCATCAGCATGACGGCGATCAGCCACGGCTTGCCCAGGTTGTCCTGGATCACGCCCTCCAGCAGCGCGCCCGTCGCCGCACCCGGCAGGGCCGACAACGCCAGCAGCCAGGCCAGCCGCTCGTCGGGGGTCTCGACGGCCCGCCGCCGCACCGACCGCACCACGGCCCCGGCCAGCCGGGCGATGTCGCTCCGGAAGTAGGCGATCGCCCCCACGAACGTCCCCACGTGCAGGGCCACGTCGAACGTCTTGTTGAGCTCGGGGTTGCGGGTCAGCTCGGTCCAGTTGAACAGCCACGGGACCAAGAGCAGGTGCCCGCTGGACGAGATGGGCAGGAACTCGGACAACCCCTGCGTGATGCCGAGGACGATGGCGTGGAGGATGGGCATTCGCGTGGGAGGAAGGGAGAGGAGACTCAGGTCGCCTTGGTCGACGGCACGATGCGCGGCTGCCAAGGCCGGGGTGGATCGTAGTGACCGCCGATGAGCGTCCCGTGAGCGAGCGCCTCCAGGAACGACGCGGGCCCGTCGAACTCGGGCATCTCCACGTAGGCCGCGCCCACGGCCGACGGCACGTGCGCGTCGGACCCCGCCCCCACCGCCAGCCCATGAGCGCCGGCGAACGCCACCGCCTCCTGGTTCAGCGACGCCAGCGAGGTCTTGGCGTTCAGCCCCTCCACGACGTCGACGCCGCCGCCCGCGGCCAACTCGGACAGCACGTCGGCCCGCAGGCAGTGCCGCATCGGGTCGAACGGATGCGGCACGTACACCAGCCCGCCCTGGGCCCGCACCGCGGCCACGAACTCCCACGGCTTCAGCCCGGCCGGGATGCGCGTGGTCAGGAACAGCCCGATCAGCTCGCCCACCCCCGTGCGCGACTCCTGGCCCACCACCACCCGGCAGGGCAGCACGTCCGACAAAGCCAGCGCGCCGTTGACCGTCGAGTGGTCGGTGATGCACACCACGTCGAGCCCGGCCCCGGCCACCGCCTCGACCAACTCGTCGGGCGTCGTCGTGGCGTCGCCCGACCACATGGTGTGCAGGTGCATGTCCACCTTCACCGGGCTCACGCCGGCACCGACGAGCCGTCCGGCGAGACGATGGCGGGCGCGGCGCGCACTTCCAGATAGGAGCGCAGGGACGGCACGCCGTATCGTACCGCCGTGCCCCTCGCGCCCGGCCTGTCGGCCCGCCTCGAACTCACGGTCACCGAGGCCGACACCGCGCTGGCACTGGGCTCGGGCGACGTGCCGGTGCTGGGCACGCCCCGCCTGGTCGCGCTGGCCGAGGAGGCGTGCTGCCGTGCCATTGCGGCCCAGCTCGGCGACGACGAGACGACGGTCGGGATGCGCGTCCAACTCGACCACCTGGCCCCCACCGCGGTGGGCATGGCCGTCACCGCCGAGGCCACCCTGGAGAAGGTCGAGGGCCGCCGCCTCACCTTCACGTGCAGCGCCAACGACCCCCACGGCCTCATCGCCGCGGGCAAGCTGACCCGCGTCGTCGTCGAGCGCGACCGCTTCTTGAAGAAGTCCCTCTAGCCGCGAGCCCGCTAGACCAGGGTCGACGAGCGCGGGTAGGCGATCGTCGGGTCGGTGAGCACGTTCACCAGATAGGGCACGCCCGAGGCGAAGGCCCGGTCGAGCGCAGGCCCGATCTCGCCGGGCGACGACACCGTCTCGCCCGCCCCGCCCAGCGCCTTCACCACGTCGTCGTAGCGCAGGCCCGGCTGGAGGTCGCAGGCCGCGTCCCAGCCCCCGTAGACCATCTGCATGGGCAGCTTCTCCAAGGCCCAGATGCCGTTGTTCCCCACGATCATCACCACCGGCAGCCCGTGGCGAACGAGGGTGTCGACGTCCATGAGGGAGAAGCCCGCGGCCCCGTCGCCCAGCAGGCAGACCACCTGGCGGTCGGGGTGGGCCAGGCGGGCGGCGATCGAATAGCCCAGGCCCGTGCCCAGACAGCCGAGCGGCCCCGGGTCCAGCCAGCACCCCGGCGTGAACGACTCCACGTATTTCCCGCTGAACGACACGAAATCGCCGCCGTCGTTGACCACCACCGCGTCGCGGGCCAGCCGCCGCCGCAGCTCGCCGTAGATGCGAGCCGGGTGGACGGGGTCGCTGTCGGCGGCCAAGTCGGACGCCTCGGCCGCCCGTCGGGCCTCCTCCTCGTCCCGCAGCTTGGCGATCCACGGCTCGTGGTCGGCCCGCTCCCCCTGGTACGAGGCGAAGGCGGTGAGGATGGCGGCCAGGTCGCCCGCGGGGGCGGCCGCCAGGGGCACATGGCCGGCCAGCACCGAGGGGTCGTCAGCCACATGCACCACCTGGGCGTCGCCGAAGCTGCCGAAGGACAGGCGGAAGTCCATGGGCGTGCCAACGACCACCACCACGTCGGCCTGCTTGAGGAACGACCGGGTGCGTGCAAACGACAGGTCGTGGTCGGCGGGCAGGCAGCCCCGGCCGAGGCCGTTCACGAAGGTCGGCACCCGCAGCCACTCCACCGCGGCCCGCAGGGCGTCCTCGGCCCGGTTCCACCACACGTCGCCGCCGCACACCAGCAGCGGCCGCTCGGCCCCGGCCAGCAGGGCGGCGGCCTTGGCCACCTCGGCCTCGTCGGGCGGCGCGCCCCGGCCGTCCACCGGCTCGGGCACAGACCCGGCACCGGCCCCGAAGATCACGTCGATGCCGATGTCCACGAACGACGGGCCGCGATGGGGCGTCATCGACGAGGCCGCGGCCCGGCCCACCACGCCGGCGATGTCGTCCGTGGCCCCGGCCGTGGCCGCGAACTTGGTGATGGGCGTCATCAGCGGGATGTGGTCGAACTCCTGCAACGAGCCCTGCCCCCACTTGCCCGCCGCGGCCCGACCGCCCAGCACCACCAGCGGCGAGCCGGTCGACTGGGCCGTGGCCACCGGCGAGATGGCGTTGGTCACGCCCGGCCCCGCGGTCAGCGCCGCCACCCCCGGCCTGCGGGTGAGCTTGGCCATCCCCTCGGCCGCGAAGCCCGCCGTCTCCTCGTGGCGGGTGTCGACGATGCGCACGTCGGCTCGTCGGCAGGCGTCGTACAGCGGCCAGATGTGGGCGCCGTTCAACGTGAACAGCTCCCGCACCCCGTACGGCGTCAGCGCGGCCAGTGCCAGGTCGCCCCCGTTGCCCTCCATCACGAGACCTCCTTCAAGTACGCCGTGACCGCCCGCCACCATGCGTCGGGCGCTTCGAACTGGGGCGCGTGCCCTGCGTCGGGGATTACCACGAGACGAGCGTGCGGCATGGCCGCGGCCATCCGCTCGCTCGGCCCGAGGAACATCGAGTCCTGTTCGCCCACCACGACCAGGGTGGCTACCTCAAGCGAGCGCAGCCCGTCCAGCCGGTCGGCCTGCCCGACCATGTCCTCCAGCAGGGCCACCCACATCTCCGGGTCCATGGCCAGGGCCTGCGCCTCCATGAACTCGGCGTAGCCGGGGCGCTCCCGCAGCAGCCGTTCGTGGGCGGGCGTGCCGGGGCTGCCCCGCTGAGCCTCTGCCAGCGCGGCCATCCCGCCGCCGCGCACGACGGCCTTGCCCAGTTCCACGTCGGCGGGCGGGACGTCGACCGGGCCATGCCCTGTGTCCATGAGGATCAGGCCCGCCAGCCGCTCCGGCTCTCGGAGCGCGGCGAGCTGCGCCACCATGCCGCCCATCGAGTGGCCGAGCAGCACGAAGCGGTCCCAGTCGGTGTCGAGCACCACGTCGGTGAACCGCTCCAGCGAGTAGGGCGGGTCGACAGTGCCGTGTCCGGGCAGGCGCACCGTGCGCGCCTCCCAGCCCGTCGATTGGAAGCGGGGGAGCCACTCGGCGAAGTCGTCCGGCGAGCCGCCGAAGCCGTGCACGAGCAGCAGCCGGTTCACGGGAGCTCGAGGTCCACGGTGATGAGCCGCTGCAACCGCCGTTCCCGGTCCTTGGGACGATGGTCCTTGCGGTCCTCGGGAACCGTGAGCCGCCGCAGCCGACCGCCCGAGTCGATGTAGACGTCGGCGAAGAACGGCTCCTGGCCGGGCAGCCGGATGTTCACGTCGTAGCGGACAGTGCCCGCCCCCCGGACCAGCAGGCCGCCGTAGGGGTCGATCTTCTCGGCGTGGCGCACCAGCTCGATCACGGCCACCGGGTCGGTGTACTCGATGCGCCGGAACTCGGCGGGCAGGCTGGGCGGGGGCGAGCCGATGGGGAAGGAGGCGGAGGCCACGCCGGGGGCGGTGAAGGTCAGCGTGCCCAGCCGGGCGGGCAGGTCGACGACGCCCTCGCTGTGGCGCCCGTCCGGCCCGTCGACCACCACCCGGGCCCGGTGCACGGCGAGGGTCTTGTCGGCCGCCCCGTGGACCACCGCCGCAGGCGAGCCCTCCGGGGCGCCGCCGCGGTCCTGGCCGCAGGCGCCCGCCGCCAGGGCGGCGGCGAAGAAGAGGGTGACGGACAAACGGGGGGGCACGCTGATTTACCCTAGGAGGGTGACCACGGGGAGGCACAAGGACGGCGGGGTGGTGGCGCGCCTCAGGACAGCAGCGCCTGTCCTGCGGGCCGCCGTGTCCGGTTTGATGCTGTTCGTCCTGCTCCGGCGGGTGCACGTGTCCTCGCTCTTCCCCCGGTGGGACCTGCCCGCGGTGGTCGACGTGGTGGCCGCGGTGGCCGTGACCCTCGTCGGGGTCGTGCTGTCGGCCGTGCGGTGGCAGCGGGTGCTCACCGCCCTGGAGGCGCCCGCCCGGCTGACGACGCTGGTCGTCCACACCTTCGCCGGGCTGTTCGTGAGCAACTTCCTGCCCTCCACCATCGGGGGCGACGTGCTGCGGGTGGCCCGCCTCTCGGCCGCCAACGGCAAGCGCCCCACCACCTTCGCCTCCGTGGTGATCGAGCGGCTGTCGGGCTGGGTGGTCCTGCCGGTGATCACCCTCATCGGGCTGGGCGTGAACCCAGGCCTGCGCAGGCTGGGGTGGGCCAGCCACCTGGCCGAGGGCGTGGCCCTGGGGACGCTGGTGCTGCTGGCGGGCCTGCTGGCCGCGGCCGCCTCGCCCCGGATCGGCGGGCGGTTGGGCCATAGCGACGGGTGGCGCCGGTTCCTGGAGGCCGTGCACCTGGGGTTGGTCCGGTTCCGCCGCCATCCGGTCGCGGCCCTTGAGGTCCTGGTGGCGGGCTTCGTCTACCAATTGGCCGTGGTGGTGGCCGCCTGGCTGGCCACCGAGGCCCTCGGCCTCGACGTGGGGCTGACCTCCATGCTCGCCTTCATGCCCGCCGTCGCCATCCTCCAGGTGCTGCCGGTGACCATCGGAGGGCTCGGCGTGCGCGAAGGTGCATTCGTGATCTTCCTCCACCCGCTCGGAGTCTCCACCCAGCAGGCCGTGGCCCTCGGCGTGCTGATCTACGGCGTCAACCTGGTGGCCAGCCTGGCCGGCGCGCCCGCCTTCGCCGCGGGCGGCAGGCGGGTGCCCACCGGGGTGGCCGCGTGACGGCCGTCGACACGAACGAAAACGCCGACGACGCCGAGGCTTCAAACCGGGCCGGCGTGGTCGGCTCCCGTCTGCGGTGGTGGCGCGAGGCGCTCTACATCCTGGCCTTTTACGCCGTCTACACCGCGGTGCGGAACACGCAGGGCTCGGCCGCGGTCAGCGAGGCCCATGCCCGGGCCAACGCCTACCGGGTGATCGACATCGAGCGGGCCCTGCACGTCTTCCAGGAGCACCGCATCCAGCACGCCTTCCTCGACTGGCGGCTGTTCATCCAGTTCTGGAACGTGTTCTACGGCACCGCCCACTTCGTGGTCACCGCGCTGGCCCTGGTGGTGATGTTCCGCGCCATGAAGGGCCGGTACCCGCTGTGGCGCAACACGCTGGCCTGCACCACCGCGCTGGCCCTGATCGGCTTCGCCACCTTCCCGCTCATGCCCCCCCGGCTGCTGCACGAGTACGGGTTCGTCGACACGCTCCAGGCGTTCGGCGGGCTGTGGTCGTTCGACTCGGGCGCCATGCA
>DASYMT010000540.1:0-1560 GCA_036008925.1 Acidimicrobiales bacterium
CGGCCAGGACGTGGGCGATGCGGTCGTAGCCCGCCACCGTGCGGGACAGGTCGGCCAGCACGTAGCCGATCAGGCGCAGGGGCCAGACCAAGAGGGTGAGCAGGTTGACGAAGGCGACCAGGGTGCCGGGGGTGATAGCCCCTGCCTGCACCCGCCAGGCGCCGATGACCAGCACGGCCAGGGTGCCCAGGGCGGGCACGGCGTCGAGGAGGGCGTTGAAGCCCGCCTGCAGCGCGGCCACGTGGTACTTGGCGTCGCGCAGCTCGGTGGCGGCCTGCTCGAAGGAGGCGGCCTGGGCGTCCTCGGCGCCGAGGGTCTTGACCACGAGGGCGCCGTCGAAGCTCTCGTGGGCGATGCGGGCCACGTTGCCGGTGAGGTCCTGGGCCAGCCAGGCCGGGTGCTCGACCTTTCGCTGGTACAGCAGGTTGAGGACCAAGAGAGCAGGGACGAGCAGCAGCCCGACGAGGGCGAGGAACAGGTCGGTGACGAGCAGCCACGCCGCGGTGATGGCCAACAGGGCGATGACCCCGGTGGTGTAGGGCAGGGGGGCCATGACCTCGGTGGAGGCCTCGGCGTCGGAGCTGGCGTGGGCCAGCAGCTCGCCGGTGGGGTGGGACTGGTGCCAGGCGACGGGGAGGGCCTGGTACTGGAACACGACCTGCCTGCGGAGTCCGGCCTCGGCGCCGCACTTGGCGATGGTGGCCCCCACCCGGCGGCATACGATCCCGGCCGCCTTGGCCACGCCCACCACGACGATGGCCGCCGCGCCCGCCGCCACCGTCCCCGTGGCTACGTGCCCGTCGCGGAAGCGGGGGGTGATGACGTCGTCGACCACCCGGCCCAGCACCCACGAAGAGCCCACGGTGGCCACCGCGTAGACCATGGCCCCGGCCACGCCCACGAAGAACGGACGCGGCTGCATGGCCACGAGCCGGCGCACGACACTGAGGCCGCGTCGCACCAGACGTCCGCCGTCGGGAGGCATAGAACATCCAGCTTGCCGCACCTGGGAGGGGTATCGAGAATGAGTTTCAGAGGGGCCCGCCGCTACCCTCAGTGCCATGTCGGACCACCCGCTCAAGGAGCGGCTCGAAGACCTCCAGCGGCGCAAGGACGAGGCCCGGAGCGCGGGCTCGCCCCGAGCGGTGGAGCGCCAGCACGCCAAGGGCAAGATGACGGCCCGGGAGCGCATCGAGTACCTGCTCGACGAGGGCTCCTTCCAAGAGCTCGACATGCTGGCCCGCCACCGGGCCCACGAGTCCGACCTGGCCGACAATCGGCCCTACACCGACGGGGTGATCACCGGCTTCGGCACCATCGACGGCAAGCGGGTGTGCGTGTTCAGCCAGGACTTCACCGTGTTCGGCGGGGCCCTGGGCGAGGTGTTCGCCGAGAAGATCCACAAGATCATGGACCTGGCCTCGTCCCTCGGCGTGCCCATGATCGGGCTGAACGACGGGGCGGGCGCCCGCATCCAGGAGGGCGTGGTCAGCCTCGACTCCTACGGGAAGATCTTCTTCCGCAACGTGCAGTCGTCCGGCGTGATCCCCCAGATCAGCG
>DASYMT010000541.1:0-4804 GCA_036008925.1 Acidimicrobiales bacterium
CACGTTGACCGTGCCCGGGCTGGCGGGCCTGGCCGAGCGCCTGCTCGCCCTGCGTTTGCCCGGCTGAACCGCTGGGCAACAAACCGCCCATGGCGATTATCGGATTCCTCATCCTTGGACTGATTGCCGGCGCCATCGCCCGGCTGCTGGTGCCCGGCCGCGACCCCATGGGCTGGGTCGGGACCATGGTGCTCGGTTGTGTCGGTGCGTTGGCGGGCGGCTTCGTGGCCCGGGCGCTGGGCGACAGCGACGGCGTGGGCCTCATCGGCTCGATCATCGGCGCCGTGGTCGTGCTGCTGCTCTACCGGGCGGTGGCGGGCGACCGGGGCCGGGACCGCGTGGGGGTGTAGCGGTCTAGCGTCACTGCGTGGAACAACTGAAGACGATCACCTACGAGCGTGGCGACGGCGTGGCTGTCGTCACGCTCTCGCGTCCGGACCGGCTCAACGCCTGGACGCGCGGCATGGAGCACGAATACCGGTGGGCGCTCCAGACGGCCGAGGCCGACGACGACGTGCGGGTGGTCGTGGTGACCGGCGCCGGACGGGGGTTCTGCGCGGGGGCCGACTTCCAGGCCCTGGACAACCTGGCGGGCGGGCAGGACTACGGCGAGGCGCCCCGGGACCCAGCCGAGAACGTGTTCCTCATGGCGCCCCGCATGACCAAGCCGGTGATCGCCTGCGTGAACGGGCCCGCGGCCGGGGTGGGGTTCGTGCTCATGTGCTTCGCCGACATCCGCTTCGCCGCCGCGGGGGCCAAGCTCACCACCGCCTTCGCCCGGCTGGGGCTGCCCGCGGAGCACGGCGTGTCGTGGGTGCTGTCGCGGCTGGTCGGGCCTGGCCATGCGGCCGATCTGTTGTTCAGCGGCCGGGTGGTGCTGGCCGAGGAGGCGGCGTCGATGGGGTTGGTGAACCGGGTGCTTGGGCCTGCCGACGTGCTGGCCGAGACGCTCGACTATGCCAAGCGCATGGCGGCCGAGACGTCGCCGTCGGCGCTGCTGGTGTTGAAGCGCCAGCTCTGGGCCGACATGGAGGGCTCGCTGGCCGATGCGACGGGTCAGGCCGTGGACCTCATGCTGACGATGATCGCGGGGCCGGACTTCAAGGAGGGGACGAGCGCCTTTCAGGCCAAGCGTCCGCCGCAGTTCCCGCCCGCCGACCGCACCCTCTAGCCCTCCACCTCGCGTTTCCACAGGGACAGTGCCTGTGGAAACGCGAGGTGGTCAGCCTTCGGCGGCTTCGGCTGGGGGCCGCGCAGGTACTGGGTCTGGTACAGCTCGGCGTACAGGCCGCTGCGGGCCAACAGCTCGGCGTGGCTGCCCCGCTCCACGATGCGCCCGTCGTCGAGTACGAGGATCTGGTCGGCGGCCTGGATAGTGGACAGCCGGTGGGCGATGACGATCGACGTGCGGCCTTCGAGGGCGCTGGCCAGGGCCTGCTGGACGAGCAGCTCGGTCTCCGAGTCGAGGTGGGCGGTGGCCTCGTCGAGCACCACGATGGCCGGGTCCTTGAGCAGCACGCGGGCGATGGCCAGGCGCTGCTTCTCGCCCCCCGAGAGCCGGTAGCCCCGGTCGCCCACCACGGTGTCGTAGCCGTCGGGTAGGGCCGCGATCACGTGGTGGATGCGGGCGGCCCGGCAGGCGGCCTCGATGTCGGCCGCGGTCGCCTCGGGCCGGGCGTAGCGCAGGTTGTCGGCGATCGATTGGTGGAACAGGTGGGCGTCCTGGGTCACCATGCCGACGGCCGCGCCCAGGCTGTCGAGGGTGAGGTCGCGCACGTCGTGGCCGTCGACCTGCACCGTCCCGCTGGTCACGTCGTAGAGGCGGGGGACGAGGTGGGAGAGCGTGGTCTTGCCCGCGCCCGACGGGCCGACCAGGGCGGTCATCGTCCCCGGCTGGGCCGTGAAGGAGACGCCCCGCAGGACGGCCCGCGAGGGGGCGTCGTCGGCCATCGCGGTGTCGGCCGCAGTCGTGGCCTCCAAGGACTTGAGCGAGACGGTCGACGGGGCCGGGTACTGGAACCAGACGTCGGCCACCTCGACCAGCCCGGTGGGGTGGACCAGCGGCTGGGCGTCGAGCTTTTCGGTGATGGCCCGGGGCGCGTCGAGCAGCTCGAAGCAGCGCTCGAAGCTGACCATGGCGGTGAGCAGGTCGACCCGGGCGCTGGCCAGGTCGGTGAGCGGTGCGTAGAGGCGCTGCACCAGCGCGGCGAGGGCCACGACGGTGCCGACCTTGAGGGTGCCGTCGGCGATGGACCGGCCGCCCAGCCAATAGACCATGGCCGTCCCGATGGCCCCGATGAGGGCGAGGGCGGCGAACAGCGAGCGGCTCACCATGGCCTGGCGCACGCCGGTGTCGCGCAGTTGCCCGGCCTGGCCCGCGAACTCCTCGGCCTCCCGGTCAGGCCGGCCGAACAGCTTGACCAGCAGGGCGCCGGAGATGTTGAAGCGCTCGGTCATCGTGGTGTGCATGCCCGCGTTGAGCTGCATCCGCGTGCGGGCCAGGTCCTTGAGCCTGCGGGCCACCCGGCGGTCGAGGAGGAGGAAGAAGGGGACGACCACCAGGGCCAGCACGGTGACCTGCCAGCTCAAGGCGATCATGGCGATGACGGTGGCCACGAGGACGAGCACGTCGGACAGGAAGGTGGTGACCGTGCCCACCGCTTGTTGGGCGCCCACCACGTCGCTGCTCAGGCGGCTCAGCAACGAGCCGGTCTGGGTGCGGGTGAAGAAGGAGACGGGCATGCGCTGGACGTGGTCGTAGAGGGCGACCCGCAGGTCGTAGATCAGGCCCTCGCCGATGCGGGCGCCCAGCCAGCGGTTGACCATGCTCAGGCCGGTGGTGACGCCCGCCATGGCGACCGCGGCCAGCGCCCACAGGTTCACCTGACTTGGCTTGTGGGCGGTGGCCGAGTCGATGAGCTGCTTGAAGATGAACGGCGGCACGGTGCCGAGCAGGGCGGCCACCACGATGACCACCGAGTAGATCCGCAGCATCCCGTGGTAGGGCTTGGCGAAGCGCCACGCCCGCTTGGCCAGCCCGCGGTCGAGTCTGGCCTTCTTCAGCTCATCCGGGTCGAGGTGGGCACCTCCGTAGCCGCGCACGCTCCAAGCAAACCACGCGCGGCTCGGTGATACTCCCGGGGTGACACGGCAGGGGCGGTGGGCGGCAGGTGTGGCGGCGGCGGTGGCCGGTTCCGTGGCTGCCGGTTTCGTGCTCGTCGCCACCCGCCGGGGCATCGGATTGTCGCCCGACTCCATCGAGTACCTCGGGGTGGCCCGGAACCTGTTGAAGGGCCACGGGCTCACCGTGCCGTTCGGCTCGGTGGGCGAGGAGCCGTTCGCGGGCGCCCCCATGACCAGCTTCCCGCCGCTGTACCCGGTGCTGTTGGCCGTGGGCGGGGCTGGTCTGGTGTGGGCCCGGGTGCTGGCGGTGCTGTGCATGGCGGTCACCGCGGGCAGCGTCATGCTGATCGCCCGGCGCTACGTGGACGGGGCCACGGCGGCCTGCGTCACCGCCCTGCTGCTGGCCCCCGACATGATGCGGGTGCACGCCGAGGCCTGGAGCGAGCCTGTCCTGCTGGCGGTCGTCGCCGTGGGGGCGCTGGCGTTGCTCTCCCATCTCGACCGGCCTCGGCCCGGCACCCGGTTCGCGGTGCTGGCCGCGTGCGCGCTGGCGCCCATGGCCCGGTACGCGGGCGTGGCCTTCGTGGTGGCCGCCGCCGTCGTGCTGGCCAAGCGGCGCCGGTGGCGCGACAGCCTGGCCGCAGTGGGGGCGGGCATGGTCCCGCTGACGGCCTGGCTGGTCTACGGGGCGGCGGCCGTCACCGATCCGGGCTCGACGGGCCGGACCATCGCCTGGCACCCGCCGCCGTGGGACGCCCTGTTCGACCAGACGGCTCGAACGACGGGCACGTGGTGGTTCTCGGGGTTCGGCCCGTCGGTAGGAGTGGCCGTCATCGTGCTCCTCGCCCTCGCCGTGCGAGTCCGTTGGAACGACCACCTGCTGCTTCCGCTCGCCCTGGCGGGCAGCACCGTCGTCTTGTTGCTGGCGACCTGGACGCTGCTCGACCGCACCACCGTCTTCGACGCCCGGCTGCTGGTCTCCACCCACTTGGCCGTCATCGTGGCCCTGGCCCTCCTCGTGCCCCGGCGCTGGCAGTGGGACAGGCAAGCGCTGGCCCTCGGGGCGGCGGCCGTCCTCGTCGCACTCGGCGGCTTCCGCTACACCACCCGCTTCCCCGCCAGCCGGTCCTTCCAGTACGCGTCGGCCGCGTGGGTGCGCTCGCCCACCCTGAAGGCGGCTGCGGGCCTGTCCCTAGGAAGGCCGGTCTACAGCAACAGCCCCGAGATCGTGTGGTGGACGACAGGCCGATCCGCTGAGCTCCTGCCGGTCAAGGCGGGCCTGCGCAGCGGCGCCCCCCAGCCGTGGCGCCTGCGGGTCAGCGGGCTGCCCGCCGGGTCGCTGCTGGTCTTCTTCGACGGGGCAGCCCGTGCCTACGAGCCCACTCCGGCCGACATCGAGTCGGTGCGCCCGCTCCGCCTCAAGCAGCGGTTGGCGGACGGGGCCATCTACGAGTTGTAGGCGGCGCAGCGCGGCGGGGCGGCAGCGGCAGGGCTAGAGCGGCGGGCACACCTCGGCCCACGCCTCGGGGTTGTCCGAGGACACCCCGAGGCAGGGGAGCCCCGTGCAGCCGCCGTCGATGAGCCCGACGGTGAAGTCGACGGGACTGCGGACTCCTCCCTGGGCGATGAGGTGCACATGGGCGGGGCCCAGCGGCGCGTTGACCGGCACCGTCCACGTCAC
>DASYMT010000542.1:0-4381 GCA_036008925.1 Acidimicrobiales bacterium
CTCGGCGATACGACGGTCGTTGTCGATCAACGGGAAGAGGCGACGAGCGATGCCGATGTTGCGCCGCATGAGCGGATCCTGCGCGTACTCCGTGTACATGTAGTCGCGCTCTTCGTCGCTGACCATCTCGAGCGTCAGCTCGTCGTGGTTGCGCAGGAAGATCCCCCACTGGCATCCATCGGGGATCGCCGGCGTCTGCGCCAGGATCTCGGTGATGGGATAGCGCTGCTCCCGGCGCACGGCCATGAACATGCGCGGCATGAGCGGGAAGTGGAAGCACATGTGGCACTCGTCGCCGTCGCCGAAGTACTGCACGACGTCGGCGGGCCACTGGTTGGCCTCGGCCAGCAGCACCTTGCCCGAGAACTGGGCGTCGACCTCCTTGCGCAGCCGCTTCAGGTAGTCGTGGGTCTCGGGCAGGTTCTCGCCGTTGGTCCCGTCCCGCTCGAACAGGTACGGCACCGCGTCGAGCCGGAACCCGTCGAGGCCGATGTCGAGCCAGAACTTGACCACGTCGAACATGGCCTGCTGGACGTCCTCGTTGTCGTAGTTCAGGTCGGGCTGGTGGCCGAAGAAGCGGTGCCAGTAGTACTGCTCACGCTGGAAGTCCCACGTCCAGTTCGACTTCTCGGTGTCGACGAAGATGATCCGCGCCTCGCCCCAGCGGTGGTCGTCGTCGTTCCACACGTACCAGTCGGCCTTGGGGTTGGTGCGGTCCTGGCGGGACTCCTGGAACCAGGGGTGCTGGTCGCTGGTGTGGTTCACGACCATGTCGGCGATGATCCGCAGGCCCCGCTTGTGGGCCTCCTCGACCAGCCGGACCGCGTCGCCCAGGTCGCCGTACTCGGGCAGAACGGTGAAGAAGTCGCTGATGTCGTAGCCGCCGTCGCGCAGGGGCGACTTGTAGAACGGGAGCAGCCAGATGCAGTCGACGCCCAGCCACTGGATGTAGTCCAGCTTCTCGGTCAGGCCCCGCAGGTCGCCGGTGCCGTCGTTGTTGTGGTCGAAGAAGCCGCGGGTGAGGACCTCGTAGAAGACGGCCCGCTGGTACCAGCGGGGGTCGTCGGCGTTCTGCAGGTCCATGCTCATGCCCACGCCACCGTGGCGCTCATCGGGGCCGCAGGTGCAGGACGTGGGCGGCCTGGTGCGGGTCGAGGCGCACGTACTGCCACGACCCCTGCCACATGAAGCTCTGCCCGGTGAGCTCGTCGTAGGCCTCGAAGGGCTGGTCCCACGGCAGCCCGAGCAGCCCCAGGTCGAGGGTGATGTTGCCCTCCTGGGCGCTCCACGGGTCGAGGCTCACGATCATCAGCATGATGTCCGAGCGGTCCTCGGTGTGCTTCGAGTAGGCGATCAGCGCGTCGTTGTTCGAGTCGTGGAAGTGGATGTTCCGCAGCCGCTGGAGGGCGGGGTGGCGGCGGCGGATCTCGTTGACCAGGCCGATCCACGGGCCCAGCGAGCGGGGGTCGTCGTAGTCCCGCTCCTTGACCTCGTACTTCTCGGAGCGGAGGTACTCCTCGTTGGCGTCGGACATGGGCTCGTTCTCGAACAGCTCGTAGCCCGAGTAGATCCCGTAGGACGGGGCCATGGTGGCGGCCAGAAGCAGCCGCTGCTTGAAGGCGGCGGGCGGCCCGTCCCGCAGCGGCCCGGCCAGGATGTCCGGCGTGTTGGGCCAGAAGTTGGGCCGCATGTAGTCGGCCTTGGGGCCGTGGGCCAGCTCCTCCAGGTACTCCCGCAGCCCCTCGGGCCCGTGCTGCTCGGTGCGCCAGGTGAAGTACGTGTACGACTGGCTGAAGCCCACCTCGGCCAGCTTGGCCATGACCTTGGGCCGGGTGAAGGCCTCGGCCAGGAAGAGCACGTCGGGGTGCTCCTGCTGCACGGCCGGGATGACCCAGGCCCAAAAGGCGGTGGGCTTGGTGTGGGGGTTGTCGACCCGGAAGATGCGGATGCCCTTGCCGATCCAGAAGTCGAGGATCTCCTTGCACGCCTCCCACAGGGCGGCCCGGGCCTCGTCCCGGTCGGGCCAGAAGTTGAGCGGGTAGATGTCCTGGTACTTCTTCGGCGGGTTCTCGGCGTAGGCGATCGAGCCGTCGGGCCGGTGGTGGAACCACTCGGGGTGCTCCGTGACCCACGGGTGGTCGGGCGAGCACTGCAAGGCATAGTCGAGGGAGACCTCCATGCCCAGGGCGGCGGCCGCCTCGACCAGCAGGGCGAAGTCGTCCCACGTGCCCAGGTCGGGGTGCAGCGCGCAGTGGCCGCCCTCGGGGCCGCCGATGGCCCAAGGGCTGCCCACGTCGTCGGGCTCGGGGTCGAGCGTGTTGTTGCGGCCCTTGCGGTACTGCCGCCCGATGGGGTGCACGGGCGGGAGGTACACGATGTCGAAGCCCATCTCGGCCACCGCGGGCAGGCGCTCGACCACGCCGCGCAGGCCGCCCAGCGACCGCGGGAACAGTTCGTACCAGGCGCCCGCCAGGGCCCGCTCCCGGTCCACCCACAACGGGTAGGGGTCGGACGCGGTGAGGTCCTTGGCCATCTCGGGGCCGCTGCACAGCTCGGCGATCGACGGGTCGAGGGCGGCGCCGATGCGCTGCGGCGGGGCCCGGCCCTCGTCCCGCAGGGCGTAGGCGGCGGCGGCCAGGCGCTCCTGGTCCTCCCGGCCCGTCCCCTTGACCGCGGCCCGCTCGTCCATGAGCCGGGCGCCCTCCTCCAGCTCCACGCCGATGTCCTGGGCCGCGCCCAGTTTCACGGTGGCCTTGTGCCGCCAGGTGGCGTAGCGGTCGGTCCACGCCTCGACCACCAGCTCATGGCGGCCCAGCGTGGAGGGCTCGAGCACCGCCTCCCAGCGGTCGTTGCCCAACTCCCGCAGCGGGGCGGTCTGCCATTTGCCGTTGCCCGTGGTGGGGGCCGGGCGCCAGCACACCCGGCCCCCCAACAGGTCGTGGCCGTCTCGAAACACATCGGCCGACACGTGCACCGTCTCCCCCACCACGGCCTTGGCCGGGAAGAGGTTGGGCGTCCGGGGACGGACGTCGTCGATCACGATGCGGCCGATCACCCCTACTGGCCTACCACTCCTGGGCCAAGGCCGAAACCCCGCCCCCTCCATGGTGGAGGCCAATGCGCCGGAGGCGTGGTCGCCCGCGCCAGTGTCCGGCACCCGTCGCACAGCAGGGGAATCGCGCAGCCGGCCCGAACGATGACCAGGCCCGGCTCGGGTACGGTCAACCCCATGCGGGCACTGAAGAGCTTCACGGTCCGGGCCAGGCTGCCCGAGGCCCTCGCCCCCCTGCACGAACTCGCCATGAACCTGCGCTGGTCGTGGGACGGCCGGACCCGGGACCTGTTCCGCTGGGTCGACCCGGCCACGTGGGAGGTCACCGGCCACGACCCCGTCCGGCTGCTCGGCCTGGTGGGCAAGGACCGGCTGGAGGCACTGGCGGGCGACCCTGCGTTCATGTCCTACCTGGGCGAGGTCCACGCCGACCTCCAGCGCTACCTCAAGGCCCCGCTGTGGTTCCAGAACCGGCCCAGCGACCTGCGGGCGGTGGCCTACTTCTCCCCCGAGTTCGGCATCGCCGAGGCCCTGCCCCAGTACTCGGGGGGCCTGGGCGTGCTGGCGGGCGACCACCTCAAGGCCGCGTCGGGCCTGGGCGTGCCCCTGGTCGGCGTGGGCCTGTTCTACCGCCAGGGCTACTTCCGCCAGGAGCTGAACGTCGACGGCTGGCAGCAGGAGCGCTACCCCGTGCTCGACCCCCACGCCATGGCCCTCACCCTGGTCGAGGGCGCCCGGGTCGAGGTCAGCCTGGCGGGCGTCCCCCTGCACGCCCAGATCTGGCGGGCCGACGTGGGCCGTATCCGCCTCTACCTCCTTGACGCCGACATCGACGAGAACTCCGAGGACGGGCGCCAGGTCACCGACCGCCTCTACGGGGGCGGCACCGAGCACCGCATCCGCCAGGAGATCCTCCTCGGCGTGGGCGGCGTCCGGGCCCTCGACGCGGTGGGCGAGGGCACCCAGGTCTTCCACACCAACGAGGGCCACGCGGGCTTCCTCGGGCTCGAGCGCATCCGCCGCGCCATCACCGACGACGGGCTCTCGTTCCCCGAGGCCGTCGAGGCCACGCGTGCGGCCACGGTCTTCACCACGCACACCCCCGTGCCCGCGGGCATCGACCTGTTCCCGCGCGAGCTCGTCGACCGCTACTTCAGCGGGTGGGCCAAGGAGTGCGGCGTCGACCTCGACGACCTGATGGCGATCGGCCACGCGCCGGACCAGGACCCGTCGGAGCCCTTCAACATGGCGGTGATGGGCCTGCGCCTCGCCGGCCGCGCCAACGGCGTGTCGAAGCTCCACGGCGCCGTGAGCCGCGAGATGTTCCAG
>DASYMT010000543.1:0-2529 GCA_036008925.1 Acidimicrobiales bacterium
AACAAGAGCGTGTCGCCGTCGCAGTCGTAGTACGCCTCCTGCACCCACTGGCGGTCGCCCGAGGTGTCGCCCTTGGCCCACTCCTCCTGCCTGCTGCGGGACCAGAACACGGTGCGCCCGGAGTCCAGCGTCTTGCGCAGGGTGGCCTCGTTCATCCAGGCCAGCATGAGCACCCGGCCGCTGCCTGCCTCCTGCACGATGGCGGGGACGAGGCCGTCGGCGTTGTACTTGACGTTGGCCAGGTCCTCCGTGGATGCAGCGACGGGCATGGCCGCATCGTACGTTGCCTCTGGAGGACATAGCGCGCCGAAACCACGCGCTATGTCCTCCAGACGGGGAAGGACGGCTACCGCAGACGGAGCTTGCGGGAGCAGCCCGGCCAGGGCTGCCAGCCCCGCTGGGCCCACAGGCGGGAGGCCGCCTCGTCCTGCACGGCCGCCTCGGCCTGATGAGGCAGGCCCAGGTAGCCGAGTCCGCGCCACGTAAGGGGCGAGAACTGGTAGGCGCCGAAGAACCCGTTGCCGGTGGCAATCGAGTAGTTCCCGCCCGACTCGCAGTCGCGGAGCCGGGCGAAGTTCTCCGCCGTGGGCGGAGCCTGGGGTCGACGGGCCCGGCGGGCCTTGACCCGGCGGCGGCGAGTAGGAGTGGTGGCAGCAGCGGCCGGCTCGGCCGTGGCTGCGATGTCGGCGACGACAATGCCGCTCGACAGGAGAATGGCTGCGACGCTCGCAGCGATCCGAGGTTGCTTGCGCATCTTGCGCCTCCTTGCAAGGAGCCCCGACGTGCGGGGGCTTTCAGGTGTGGCTTGGGAATGCGGGCAAAACCGTCGTGAAATGCATGCTGCTCGCGAGCCGCACTGGAGGCGCGGCCCTGGACTTGCGGTGGTGTCCGAACGAGGTGCAGACGGAAAAACCCTGTATGAACGCGAAAGGCAGACCTCCTGAGGTCGCGGGCGCTGCCGGCGGGCCACTCCCCAGGGGCCCACACAGTGCTAACTCAAGCTAGCAAGCTGACCGGGACATGAACAAATCGGGTCAGCGGCTCAGAGGTACGGAGGTTTAGAGGTACAGCCCGGTGCCGCCGTCGAGGCGGGACGACGCCACCGCGTGGATGTCCCGCTCGCGCAGGATGAGGTAGTCCTCCCCCTGAACCTCGACCTCGTAGCGGTCCTCCGGGTTGAACAGCACGGTGTCGCCCGCCTTGATGTTGCGCACGTGGGGCCCGACCGCCACCACCTCGGCCCACGTCAGCCGCTTCGACACCTGGGCGGTGGCCGGGATGAGGATGCCGGAGCGCGACATCCGCTCGCCCTCGGCCGTGGGGATCTGCACGAGCACCCGGTCGGCCAGCATGGTGATGGCGAGCTTGGCGCCGTCTGGTGTTGCCACGCCGGCAAAGTACCGTGCCCCGGCGATGGAGACCGAACCGCTCGCCCTGCACACGGCCGACGGGTTGACCCTGGAGGCCGAACTGCGGGTGCCGTCCGGCGAGGGCAGGCAGGGCCCCTGGGCTGCCGCCGTCCTGGCCCACCCCCACCCGATGCACGGCGGCAACATGCGCTCCATCGTCCCCGGCGCCCTCTTCGACGCCCTGCCCGCCGCAGGCGTGGCCGCCATCCGCTTCAACTTCCGGGGCGTGGGCCGGTCCGAGGGCGAGTTCGGCGAGGGTGAGCCCGAACCCCTCGACATCCTGGCCGCCATCGACGCCGTCGACGCCATCACCGAGGGCCTCCCCCTGCTGTTGGCGGGCTGGTCGTTCGGGGCCGACATGTCGTTGACCGTGGCCGACGAGCGGGTGTCGGGCTGGTGCGCGGTGGCGCCGCCGCTGCGCTTCGCCAACGTGGAGCGCATGGCGGCCCGCCACGACGAGCGGCCCAAGCTCCTCGTCATCCCCGAGAACGACCAGTACCGCAGCCCGGCGTCGGCCCGCGAGGTGGTGGCGGGCTGGAAGAACACCAGGCTCGAGGTGGTGCCAGGGGCCGACCACTTCCTGGTCGGGCGGGTCGACCGGGTGCCGCCCCTGGCCGTCGAGCTCCTGCGGGGCCTCGCTTCGAGCTAGGCCGGGCGCACGGTGAGGCCGCCCGCGGCCAAGGCCTCCTTGGCCTGGCGTACGGTGTACTCGCCGAAGTGGAAGATCGACGCGGCCAGCACCGCGTCGGCACCCTCCAACGCCCCCGCCACCAGGTGCTCGAGCGTGCCCACGCCGCCCGAGGCGATCACCGGCAGGTTGCAGCCCTCGGCCACCCGTCGGGTCAGCTCCAGCTCGAAGCCGTCCCGGGTGCCGTCACGGTCCATGGACGTGAGCAGGATCTCCCCCGCCCCCAGCCGCTCGACCTCGCCTGCCCACGACACCGCGTCCAGGCCCGTCGGCTTGCGCCCGCCGTGGGTGAAGACCTCGTAGCCCCCGGCCGACTTGCGGGCGTCGATGGCCACGACCACGCACTGGGCCCCGAACTCGCGCGACAGCTCGGACACCAGCTCGGGCCTGCTGACGGCCGAGGTGTTCACGCTGACCTTGTCGGCCCCGGCC
>DASYMT010000544.1:0-8292 GCA_036008925.1 Acidimicrobiales bacterium
GTTGGTCGGCAAACAGGTGGAGATCACCCGCGGCCCCGGGCGGGTCAAGGCCATCCGGGTCATGCTCGGCGACCACTCCACGTTGGAGCTGCCGTGAGGCTCCTCGTCACCGGAGGGGCAGGCTTCATCGGCGCCAACTTCGTGCGCCATGCGGCCGAGTCGGGTCACGACGTGGTCGTCCTTGACGCCCTGACCTACGCGGGCGTGCGCGAGAGCGTCGACCCCGACGTGCCCTTCGTGCACGGCGACATCTGCGACCTCGAAGGCGACGAGCGGGTGCTGGCCGAGCACGGCGTCGACGTGGTGGTGAACTTCGCGGCCGAGTCGCACAACAGCCTGGCCGTGCTCGACCCCGGCCGCTTCTTCCGCACCAACGTCATGGGCACCCAGGCCCTGCTGGAGGCGGCCCGCCGGGTGGGGGTGGAGCGCTTCCACCACATCTCCACCTGCGAGGTCTACGGCGACCTCCCCCTCGACACCGACGACGCCTTCACCGAGGACTCGCCCTACGCGCCCCGCACGCCCTACAACGCGTCGAAGGCGGCGGCCGACCATGCCGTGCGCGCGTACCGCGAGACCTACGGGCTGCCGGTCACCATCACGAACTGCTGCAACAACTACGGCCCCTACCAGTTCCCCGAGAAGGTCATCCCCCTCTTCGCCACCCGGGCCCTGGACGACCAGCCCCTGCCCCTGTACGCCTCCACCCAGAACCAGCGGGAGTGGCTGCACGTGGACGACCACTGTCGGGCCGTGCTGGCCGTCATCGAGCGGGGCCGGGTGGGCGAGACCTATCTGGTCGGCAGCGGCGAGGAGCGCTCCATCGAGCAGGTGGCCGACGGGGTGCTGGCCGCCCTGGGCAAGCCGTCGTCGCTGAAGACCATCGTGCCCGACCGCCCGGGCCACGACCGGCGCTATCTGCTCGACTCCACCAAGCTGCGCACCGAGCTGGGCTGGCAGCCCCAGGTCGACTTCGAGACGGGCCTGGCCGACACGGTGCAGTGGTACGCCGGGCACCGGGACTGGTGGGCGCCGCTGCGGGACCGGGCCCCGGTGCAGGAGACGGCTTGGTGAGGGTCCTGGTCACCGGCGCCCAAGGCCAGGTCGGCCGGGAGCTGCTCGGCGTGTTCGACGACGTCGTGGGGGCGGGGCGGGGGCTGGACGTGGGCGTGCGGGACCAGGTGTTCCAGGCCGTGTCGGCCGTGCAGCCCGACGTGATCGTGCACGCGGCGGCGTGGACCGACGTGGACGGCTGCGAGGGCGACCCCGATCGGGCCTTGCGGGCCAACGCGGTCGGCACCCGGCACGTGGCCCAGGCGGCCCGGCTGGTGGGGGCACGGGTCTGCTACCTGTCCACCGACTACGTGTTCCGGGGCGACCTGGACCGGCCGTACCACGAGTGGGACGAGCCCGACCCCCTGTCGGTGTACGGCCGCTCCAAGCTGGCGGGGGAGCGGGAGCTTTCGGCCGAGGATCTCATCGTGCGCACGTCGTGGGTGTTCGGCCGCCACGGGCGCAACGTGGTGAAGACGGTCTTGCGGCTGGCCGCGGCGTCGACCGAGGAGCTGGGCTTCGTGGACGACCAGCGGGGGTGCCCGACCTCGGCCGCCGACCTGGCCGCGGGCGTGCGCACGCTGGTCGAGGGCCGGGCCGCGGGCACGTATCACGTGACGAACCAAGGGGCCGTCACCTGGTTCGAGTTCGCCCAGGACGTGCTGCGCCTAGCGGGCGAGGACGCCGAGCGGGTGCGGCCGATCAAGAGCGCGGACCTGGCCCGTCCCGCCCCCCGCCCGGCCAACTCGGTGCTCGACAACGCCGCCCTCAGATTGACCGGCCTGCCTCTTTTGCCCGACTATCGACAGTCTTTGCAGCAGTTGGTGCAGCAGTTGACGAAAGAGGGTCTGCAGTGAGCCGCATCGCCGTCATCGGGACCGGGTACGTGGGGTTGACCACGGGCGCCTACCTCGCGCACCTGGGCCACGAGGTGGTGTGCGCCGACGTGGTGCCCGAGAAGGTCGAGATGCTGAACCGGGGCCACATCCCCATCTTCGAAGCCGGCCTCGAGGACCTGGTGCGCGAGGGCCTGGACGGCGGCCGCCTGCGCTTCGTGCTGGGCTCCGCGTCGGCGGTCGGCGATGCCGAGTTCGTGTTCCTGTGCGTGCCCACGCCCCAGGGTGAGGACGGCAGCGCCGACATGAGCTACATCGAGGATGCGGCCCGCCAGATCGGCCCCCACCTCCAGTCCGAGGCCATCGTCATCAACAAGTCCACGGTGCCGGTGGGCTCGACCCGGGTGGTGGAGGCCGCGCTGGGCCGCGACGACGTGGCCGTGGTGTCGAACCCCGAGTTCCTCCGGGAGGGCTCGGCCGTGCACGACTGCCTGCACCCCGACCGCATCGTGATCGGCTGCGAGGACCAGGCCGCGGCCCTGCGGGTGGCGTCGCTGTTCGAGAAGCTCAACGCCCCGCTCATGGTCACCGACCCGGCTTCGGCCGAGACCATCAAGTACGCGTCGAACGCCTTCCTGGCGACCAAGGTCTCCTTCATCAACGCGGTGGCCAACCTGTGCGAGGCGGTGGGGGCCGACGTACGCGAGGTCGTGCTGGGCATGGGCTACGACAAGCGCATCGGCTTCGAGTTCCTCAAGCCGGGGCCGGGCTGGGGCGGCTCGTGCTTCCCCAAGGACACCCGGGCGCTGGTGCGCATCGGCGAGGACGCGGGGTACGACTTCGGCCTGCTGCGGGGCGTGGTCACCGTGAACGAGGAGCAGTACGAGCGGGTGGCGGAGAAGATCGTGCGCATGGCGGGCGGCTCGGTGGCGGGCAAGACGGTGGCCGTCTGGGGGCTGGCCTTCAAGGCCCGCACCGACGACGTGCGGGAGTCGCCCTCGCTGGAGGTGGTGGCCCGGCTGGTGGACCGGGGGGCCAAGGTCAAGGCCTACGACCCGGCCGTGCAGCGCCCATTGGACGGGATCGAGGTGCTCGACGACCCGTACTCGCCGTGCGAGGGCGCGTCGGTGCTGGCCGTGCTCACCGAGTGGGACGAGTTCCGCTGGCTCGACCTGGCCAAGGTCTTCGGCCTGATGGAGGAGCCCCGCATCGTGGACGCCCGCAACCTGCTGGAGCCCGCGGCCGTGCGCAGGCGGGGCTTCCTCTACGACTGCCTGGGCCGCGGCTGATGCGCCCCTCTCTCCCCGTTCTCGGCACACAGGCGGTGGCGGCGTGAGGGTCGTGGTCACCGGCGGGGCCGGGTTCCTGGGCTCGCACCTGTCCGACGCCCTGCTGGCGCGGGGCGACGAGGTGGTGGCCGTCGACAACCTGGTCACCGGCAGCCTCGACAACCTGGCCCACCTGGCGGGCAACAAGCGCTTCACCTACGTGCGGGCCGACGTGAGCAACTTCGTGCACGTGCCCGGCCGGGTCGACGCGGTGCTGCACTTCGCCTCGCCCGCCTCGCCCCGCGACTACCTCGAACTCCCCATCCAGACCCTGAAGGTCGGGAGCCTGGGCACCCACAACCTGCTCGGCCTGGCCAAGGACAAGAGCGCCCGCTTCCTGCTGGCGTCGACCAGCGAGGTGTACGGCGACCCGCTCGAGCACCCGCAGACCGAGTCCTACTGGGGCCATGTGAACCCGGTGGGCCCGCGGGGCGTGTACGACGAGGCCAAGCGCTTCGCCGAGGCCATGACCATGGCGTACCACCGGTACCACGGCGTGGCCGTGCGCATCGTGCGCATCTTCAACACCTACGGCCCCCGCATGCGCCCCGACGACGGCCGGGTGGTGTCGAACCTCCTCGTCCAGGCCCTGGCGGGCAAGCCCCTCACCATCTACGGCGACGGCAGCCAGACCCGCAGCTTCTGCTTCGTGGACGACGAGGTGCGGGGCATCCTGGCCCTGCTCGACGGCGACACCGTCGGCCCCGTCAACATCGGCAACCCGAACGAGTTCACCATCCGCGAGCTGGCCGAGCTGGTGCTGGATGTGACCGGCTCCTCGTCGCCCGTGGTGGAGGAGCCGCTGCCGGTGGACGACCCCACCCAGCGCCGTCCCGACATCACGCTGGCCCGCACCGCCCTGGGCTGGTCGCCCCAGGTCGAGCTGCGGGAGGGGTTGGAGGCAACCGCCGCCTACTTCCGCTCGCTGGGCCTGTGAGCGGCCTGAGCGCGGTCGTCGTCAACTACAACGCGGCCACGCTGCTGGCCGACTGCGTGCGCAGCCTGCGGGCCGAGGGCGTGGAGGACGTGGTCGTCGTGGACAACAGCTCGTCCGACGACTCCGCCGCGGTTCTGGCCGCGGCCGACCCGGACGCCCGCTGGGTGCCGACCGGCGGCAACCTCGGCTTCGGCGGCGGCGCCAACCGGGGCGCGGCCGTCACCGCGCCCGACGCGCACCTGTTGGTCTGCAACCCTGACATCACGTTGGAGCCCGGTTCGGTGAAGGCCCTGCTCGGCGCGCTGGAGGCCGAGCCGGGCGTCGGCATCGTCGGCGCCCGCATCGAGAACCCGGACGGGACCGTGTACCCGTCGCCCCGCGTCTTCCCGGGGATGCTCGACGCCATGGGCCACGCCCTGGTCGGGCTGTTCAAGCCGGACAACCAGTTCACCCGCCGCTACCGAATGCTCGACGTGGACCGCTCGGTGTACGCGGGCGACGTGGACTGGGTCTCGGGGTCGTGCTTCCTGGCCCGGCGGGAGGCGTGGGACCAGCTCGGCGGGTTCGACGACTCGTACTTCATGTACGCCGAGGACCTGGACCTGTGCTGGCGGGCCCACAAGCTGGGATGGCGGGTGGCGTTCGAGCCCGGGGCCAGGGCCGTGCACGTCCAGGGGCACTCCACGGACCAGCGGGCGTACCGGATGATCGTGGAGCACCACCGGTCGCTGTGGAAGTTCACCTGGCGCACCACCACGGGCTGGCGGCGGGCCCTCCTGCCCGTCGTGGCGGCCGGTCTGGCCCTGCGGGCGGCCGTGGCCTGCGGGCAGCGAGCCATGTTGGGTGTGCGGGCCAGGTAGTTTCTCCGGTCTATGGCAAAGCCGTCGAGCAAGAAGGTGGCGCGCGCCGCCCGCACCAGTGGCGGGCGTACGGCGCGGGGCGCCCGACCCTGGGGCTGGTACACGGCGATGGCCGTGGTCGTCGCGTTGGGGACCATCGGTGTCGTGACCAGCAGGAACGACCGCATCAACGGGGCGAACGCGGGCACGGCCCAGTCGCCCAAGGTGGGGGAGCACTGGCACGCCGCGCTCGGCGTGTACGAGTGCGACCACTTCGCCGACAACATCAAGGACAACGGGCGGGACCCCCTCGGCCTCCACACCCACGGCGACGGGATCATGCACATCCACCCGTTCCAGAAGTCGGCCGCGGGCAAGAACGCCACCATCAAGATCTACGCCGACACGGTGGGGATGAAGGTCAACGCCACCAGCTTCAAGCTGCCGGGCGAGTCGAAGACCTGGCGGGACGGGCAGCAGTGCAAGGGCAAGGCGGGCGAGGTCCAGCTCTTCGTGAACGGGACGCGCCGCAGCGGCAACCCGGCCACCTACAAGCCCAACGACCGGGATCTGCTGGTGCTGGCCTTCGCCCCCAAGAACGCCGACTTCCCCAAGATCCCGCCGTCGGCCCCCAACCTGGAGAAGCTGACCGACGTGCCCACCACGACCACCGCGGTCCCGGGCGCGACCGGCGACTCGACCAGCACGACCGCTCCGGGCGGGACGGGCTCGTCGACCACGGCGTCCACCGCCGCGCCGCCCGCCACCACCGCCACCACCAAGGCCCCGTGAGGGCTGTCGTCCTCGTCGGAGGTGAGGGCACGCGCCTGCGTCCCCTCACCTTCACCACGCCCAAGCAGATGCTGCCCATCGCCGAGGTGCCCATGATCGAGCGCGTGCTCGGGCACCTGGCCGCCCACGGCGTGGACGACGTGGTGCTGTCGATGGGATACCGCCCCGACGCCTTCCTGGCCGCCTTCCCCGACGACCGGTGCGCGGGCGTGCGGCTCAGCTATGCGGTGGAGAAGTCGCCCCTCGACACGGCCGGTGCCATCCGGTTCGCGGCCGCCTGGGCGGGCATCGACGAGACGTTCCTGGTGGTGAACGGCGACGTGCTCACCGACTGGGACCTGGACCTGCTGGCCGGGTTCCACAAGGACCGCCACGCGCTGGCCACCATCGCGCTGACGCCGGTCGAGGACCCCTCCGCCTTCGGCGTGGTGCCCACCGACGCCGAGGGCTGCGTGCAGGCGTTCATCGAGAAGCCCGCACCGGGCACCGCGCCCACCAACTACATCAACGCCGGGTTCTACGTGCTGGAGCCGTCGGTGCTGGCCTCGATCGAGCCCGAGCGGCGGGTGTCCATCGAGCGCGAGACGTTCCCCTCGCTGGTGGAGGACGGGCGGCTGTTCGCCCTGGGGTCGGACGCCTACTGGATCGACACGGGCACGCCCGCCAAGTTCCTGGAGGCCAACTTCGACTACCTGCGGGGGCGGCGGGGGGCCGAGGCGCTGGCCGAGCACGCCCGCCAGGTGGCGCCCGGCGTGTGGCACAACGGGGCCGGTCCTGTGGTCGACGGCTCGGTTTCCGCTCCCTCGCTGGTGGGCGACGCCGCCTTCGTGGCGTCGGGCGCGGTGGTGTCGGGCTCGGTGGTCGGCGCGGGGGCGCGGGTGGAGCACGGGGCCCAGGTGGTCGACTCGGTGCTGCTGCCGGGGGCGCTGGTCGGCCCTGGCGCAGTGGTCGACGGCTCGGTGGTGGGCGAGGGCGCGGTTGTCGGCGAGGGCGCGTCGGTGCGCGGCCTGTCGGTCATCGGCGGTGGCCAGGAGGTCCAGGCGGGCGCGGCGCTCGACGGCGAGCGCGTGCCGCAGCCCGCCTAAGGGGGCCTGCGCGTGCGGGCGCTGGTGACCGGCGGGGCCGGCTTCATCGGCTCGAACCTGGTCGACCGGCTGCTGGCCGAGGGCCACTCGGTCGACGTGGTGGACGACCTGTCCACCGGCTCGCTGGCCAACTTGGGCGACGCCCGCCGCGACCCGGCCCACGACTTCACCTTCCACCGGCTGGACGTGCGCTCGGACGCGCTGCTCGACGTGCTGCCCCGGCGCCGTCCCGAGGTGGTGTTCCACCTGGCCGGGTCGGAGGACGCGGCCCGGCCCGTCGTCGACGCCGACCTGAACGTGCTCGGGTCCGTGAATGTGCTGGAGGCGGCCCGTGCCGCGGGGGCGCGCAAGGTGGTGTTCGCCTCTTCGGTCGGGGCGCTGGAGCCCGCGACGGCGCACGACGTGGCCAAGCGGGCGGTGGGCGAGTACCTGGCCGTGTACCGGGCCCAGTTCGACATGGAGTTCACCGTGCTGGTGCTGGGCTCGGTGTACGGGCCCCGGCAGGCGGCGGCCGGGCCCGCCGGGGTGGTGGTGTCGTTCGCCGAGCGGCTGCTGCGGGGGGAGTCGTGCACGGTGCACGGGTCCGGCGCCGACGCGGCCGACTACGTGTACGTGGACGACGCGGTCGACGCCTTCGCCCGGGCGGCCGAGCGGGGCGGCGGGCTGTCGCTGCAGATCGGGACGGGCGTGCTGACCACGGTGGAGGAGCTGCACGACACCATGGCCGGGGCGCTGGGGCTCGACCTGGCCTTGGCCGAGGCCGATGCGGGGGCCGATGCCGACGGCCCGGTGGTCGGTCCTGCCCTCGACCCGGCCCGGGCCGCCATCCACCTGGGCTGGAAACCGTGGACCACCGTGCCCGAGGGGACCCTCGCCCTCCTGCGCCACCTCGCGGGCTGACCCCTGCCCCGTCCCGCGCTCACTCGTGCGCCACTGCCGGCGGGGTCGGTGCCGCGAGACGCCGCGGGACGCACGACGAGGGGTACAGCGTCAGCGGAACAAGTCTTCGGCCGGGGGGCGCACGACCTCGTCTCGCACCGAGCCCTCCCGGAGCCAGGCCGGGTCCACCCCCCGCACCACCGCGGCAGGCACGGCCCTGGCCTTGCCCATGACCAGTTCTGCGGCCGAGGCGATCTCGTCGGCCACGCACACCTCGGTGACCTCGAGCTCCCGGCCGAGCGCATCGGTCGTGCCCCGCAGGTCGACCACCGCGGCCACGCCCGCCACGCCTAAGGCCACGTCGCACACGCCCTTGCGCCACGCCCGCCCGAACGTGTCGGACACGATCACGCCGACGGTCACGCCCCCCTTGCCCCGCAGGCCGTCCCGGATCTTGCGGGCCGAGCGGTCGCTGTCGACGGGGAGCAGCGCGGCGAAGCCGCGGGCGACGTTGGACAGGTCGATGCCGGCGTTGGCGCACAC
>DASYMT010000545.1:0-2349 GCA_036008925.1 Acidimicrobiales bacterium
GGACGCCCGCACGGGCCTCGTCGGCCAGCTCGGCCAAGGCCAGCGGGCCGCGGGCGGTCGGCCGGGGCACGGGCTCGCCGATCAGTACCTCCCAGCGCCCGGTGACCTCGCCGCCGACCACGGCCACCGGCAGCACCGGCACGTCCAGGTCGAGTGCCGGTTCGACCGCCTGCGGGGACAGCGCCCCGGCCCGCAGCGGCCTGCGGAAGCTGGGTCCCAAGGGCAGGCCGACCAGGTGCCCGGCCCGCAGCAGCCCCGCCGTCTCGTCGGGCCGGTTGATGGCCCCGCCCAGCCTGCGCAGCACCGGGCCGACCGGCGCGATGTCGGGGATGCCGAGGAACCGGGTGCGGCGGCCGGTGGCCTGGCGCACGCCGCGCACGAGCACGAACGGCTCCAGCAGCCCCACCCGCCGGTTGGCGACGAGCACGGCAGGCCCCTCGGCCGGCACCCGTGACGCGCCTTCGACCGTGACCCGGATGAATGGCGCGACCAGCGGGTCGATGAGGTCGACCAACTCGGGGTCGGCCCCCCACTCGTCCACCTCGAAGTCCCCGCGCAGGCGGCGGGCCAGCAACCCACCGAGGTTCATGCCGCCCCCGCCACCACGTGCAGCTCGGCAGGCGGCGTCCAGCCGTACACAGCCCGGATCACGTCAGGCGTGCGCTGCACCGACAGCCCGAGTTCCGACATGGCCCGCCACCCGCACGCCGTGCGGCCCCGGTGGATCAGCTCCAGCACGTGGTCGGGCAGGGCCACCCGGGCCAGGCCCGCGGCCCGCCGGAGCACGCCCCACTCGAACCCGATGAGCGGCAGCGGCGCCCGCCGACCCATCCGGGCCGCCTGCGACACGGTGACCGCCCCAGGCCCGACCACGTTCAACGGCCCGTCGAACGAGCGGTGCAGGGCGGCGACCACGGCGTCGGCCGCGTCGCCCACCTCGAGCACCGAGAAGGCGGGGTCGGCCATGGCGCTAAAGGGCACGACCGGCAGCCGCAGGTAGCGGGCCAGCGGGCTGGGAAAGCGCTCCCCCACCAGGGGGGCGAAACGCAGCGCGGCCACCGGCACGTCGGCCGCCTGCCCGGCCGCGGCGGCCAACCGCTCCACCTCAAGCAGCGACCGGCCCCACCCGGTGGTGGGCACCGGCGGGACCTCCTCGCAGGGCACCGTGCCGCTGCCCCGGGCCCGTCCGTAGACGGCGATGTCGGAGCGCACAACGATGCGATCGAGGCCGGGGAGGTCGCCTGCCGCGCCCAGCACGGAGATGGCCCCGGCCGAGGTGCGCTCCGCCGCGGCGCGGGCGGCGATGCGGGCGTCGGGCTCCCAACTGCCGAGGTGCACGACGGCGGTGGGCTCGAAGGCCCGGATGGCCCGGAGCACCCGCCGCCGCTCGGTGGGCTCGACCACGACGGCCTGCATGGAGCGGACGCGCCGGCGGGGTCGCCAGGCGTCCAGGCCCGCCAGCGCGGTGACAGCCGGGTCCCGGTCCAGCCGGGACGCGACCTGATAGCCAAGCTCGCCTCCCACGCCAGTGAGGAGGACGCGCACTACTGCTCCGGCCTGAGGGTGGGGAACAGGAGCACGTCTCGGATGTGGTGGGCGTCGGCGAAGAGCATCACCAGCCGGTCGATGCCGATGCCCAGGCCGCCGGTGGGGGGCAGGCCGTACTCCAGGGCCCGCAGGTAGTCCTCGTCCACCTCCGACATGGCCTCCTCGTCGCCCGCCGCCTTGGCCTGGGCCTGGGCCTCGAACATCTCCCGCTGCACCACCGGGTCGGTGAGCTCGGAGAAGGCGTTGCCCAGCTCCCGGCCCGCCACGATGGGCTCGAAGCGCTCCACCCAGCCCGGCTTCGACCGGTGGGGCCGGGCCAGGGGCGAGACCTCCTGCGGGTAGTCCATGACGAACACCGGCCCCCACAGCTCCGACTCGGTGGTCTTCTCGTAGACCTCCAGGATGAGCTTGCCCGGGCCCCAGGCCGCGTCCGGCTCGACGCCGTGCTTCTGGGCGATGGCCCGCAGGTCCTCGATGGGCATGTCGAGCGACAGCCGCTCGCCCACGTGCTCCTCGATCAACTCCACCATGGTGGCCCGCCGCCACGGGGGGGTGAGGTCGAGCTCGCGGCCCGCGTAGGAGAGCTTGGTGGTCGCCAGCAGCTCGCCGGCCAGGTCGGCGATGAGCGACTCGGTCAGCTCCATCATGTCGCCGTAGTCGGCGTAGGCCTGGTACAGCTCCAGCATCGTGAACTCGGGGTTGTGGCGGGGCGACAGGCCTTCGTTGCGGAACACCCGGCCGATCTCGAAGACCTTCTCGAAGCCGCCCACCACCAGCCGCTTGAGGTGCAGCTCGATGGCG
>DASYMT010000546.1:0-13275 GCA_036008925.1 Acidimicrobiales bacterium
GAGTTCGTGCGCCTGGTGCGGCGGGAGGCGGTCGACGGCGGGGAGCGGCTGGGCGTGAACCTGGGCGAGGCGCTGAAGCCCTTGTTCGACAGGGCCGTGGGGTTCTTCGAGAAGGAGATGGCAGCCGGGCGGTTCCGGCGCCACGATCCCCAGCAGCTCCTGCTGACGGGGTACGGCGCGCTGCTGTCCTATTTCAGCGACCTGCCGTTCCTGAACGCGCTCTTGGGACGGGACCCGCTGACCGAGGCCGCGTTGGCCGAGCGGCTCGACCACATCCGCTCGTTCTTCCGGGCCGCCCTTTCGCCGTGACCGGCCGGCCGTGACGCTGCCGACGTCGGTCGACGAGGTCTTGGCCGCCCTCGACGCCCTCATCCAGCGGTCGATCCAGGACAAGGATCGCATCGGCTACTTCGCCGCGGTGTACCGCAACGTCACGCAACGGGTGAAGGACGGCATCGCCGAGCCGGGCTTCTTCGACGACCCGGCGCGCATGGAGGCCCTCGACGTCGTCTTCGCCAACCGCTTCCTGGCCGCGGCGGCCGGGCCGGACCCCACCCGGTCGTGGGAGGCCGCGCTCCGCGCCGCACAGTCGCCCCGGCCGATCATCCTCCAGCACCTGCTGGTCGGCATCAACGCCCACATCAACCTCGACCTCGGCATCGCCGCTGCCACCGTGGCCCCGGGCCACAAGCTGGCCGGCCTGCGGGGCGACTTCGACCGGATCAACGAGATCCTGGCCTCGCTCATGGCGGGGGTGGAGGACGACGTCTGCGAGCTGTCGCCGTGGATCGGCCTGCTGCGCCGCATCGGCGGGCGCGACGGCGACGCGCTGGTGAAGTTCAGCATCGAGGTGGCCAGGACCGAGGCATGGGCCTTCGCCTCCGAGCTGGCGCCGTTGGCTCCCGACCACTGGCCCGGTCCCATCGGCGCCCGCGACGCGGTCGTCGCCCGCCTGGCCCACACGGTCCTGCACCCGGGCTGGCTCAGCGTGGGCCTGACCGTCATCCGCAGCCGGGAGGGCAACGACGTGGGCCGCACCATCGAGGCGCTGGGCAACGCCGTCGAACCGCCGTCGCTCGACGTCGTCCAAGCCCGCGTCCAGCAGCCCCGCGCCGGCTAGCTGCTGGAGCCGGGCCGCCCGGCGGCACGCGGCCCACGGGGACCATGCGGACGGCCCCCGTGTGGCGGGCCCGAAGCCCCTACGCGGGCGGGGTGGCAGGGCCTGCGGTTCCCTCCAGGGCGGCCAGCACGTCGGCCTCGTCGGGGGTGGACTCGGGCCCGTACTTCAGCGCCACCGTCCCCTGTGCCCCGCAGGCCGGGCACACCAGGCCGGCCACCGCCACCATGTCGTCCGGGTCCGACGCCCCTTCGGTGCGCCGCAGCAGCCCGAGCTCCACGTCGCAGGCGCCCACTACGGCCCGGCAGGTCAGGCAGCGCAGCGCGGCGCCCTCCACGGCCGAGAACTGCCCGCTGTACCCCTCCGCCTCGAAGCGCCGGATGACCTCAACGAGCGTGGTGCCGTCGGATGCGTACTCAGCCGTTGTCGACATAGCCCGCGCGTACCCGAATACCCCCGCCCGCTACCTTCCGGGCCATGGCGCCCACCGACACCCGCGTCCAGGTCCCGCCCAACTGCGACCTCACCCTGGGCATGGTCTGCATCGAAAAGGCGGAACCAGGCCGCACCGTCTGGCGCATGAAGGCGGACGAGCGCTTCGCCAACCCGGTCGGCATCATCCAGGGCGGCTTCCTGGCCGCCTTCGCCGACTCCACCATGGGTGCGGCCAGCGTCACCTACGCCAAGGCCCAGGAGCGCAAGGTCTTCAGCGCCAACGCCGAGCTCAAGATCAGCTTCCTGCGCCCGGCCCGGGCCGACAACACGGACCTCACCTGCACGGCCTACGTGATCAGCGGAGGCACCCGGGCCGCCTTCCTCGAAGCCGACGTGGCCGACGCCCAGGGCCGCCTGGTGGCCAAGGCCAGCTCCACGTACCTCCTCGCCCCCCGGGACTAGCCGACGTGCGCCGCTGGCTGGCCCCCGCCGCCCTCGCCGTCCTCACCGCGGCCGCTACCGCGCTGGCCCTCGACACGCCGCCCACGCCGCACCAGGCCAAGGCCGGTCTGGCCCCGCTCAAGGCCCCTTTGCTTTCGCTGCGCCGCGTCCCCGAGCTGCTCACCCAGACCATCGCCGACCAGCGGCTGGCCCAGCAGCTCGACCAGGTCTTCAAGGACCCGGCGGCCGCGAACTCCTGCCTCCTGGTCGAGCAGACCGACCGCCGCCTCTACACCCGCAACCCCGACCGCCCCCTGATCCCCGCCTCCAACCTCAAAGTCCTCACCGCCCTGGCCGCCCTGGCCAAGCTCGGCCCCGACGAGCGATTCAGCACCGCGGCCAAGGCGGCCAGGCCCATCCAGCCCGACGGCACCCTGGCCGGCCCTCTCTACCTGGTGGGCGGCGGCGACCCCCTCCTGGAGACGGCCGACTACGCGGCCTCGTTCAAGAACCAGCCCCAGATCCACACGCCCTTCGAGCAACTGGCCGACGACCTGGTGGCCAAGGGCCTCAAGCACATCGCGGGCCCGGGCGGCGTGCAAGGCGACGAGTCCCGCTACGACACCCAGCGCTACATCCCTACGTGGAAGCCCCGGTACATCACCGACGCCGAGGTCGGCCCCCAGAGCGCGCTCATGGTCAACGACGGCTTCACCCAGTTCAAGCCCCGCCACACCGCGGCCGCCGCCCCCGCGGCCCATGCCGCGGCCGTCCTCAGCGACCTGCTCAAGGGCAGGGGCGTTTCCATCGACGGCCCCGCGGGGCAGAATCCCGCTCCGGCGGGCGCAGCGACGATCAGCGAGCTGCGCTCGCCGCCTTTGCGGGAAGTGGTCGCCGAGATGCTGAAGGAGAGCGACAACACCACGGCCGAGCTGCTGACCAAGGAGCTGGGACGACGGGCCGGGGGCCAGGGGAGCACCACGGCGGGGCTCAAGGCCGTGCGCAGCCTGCTCGACGCCGCCCATCTGCCCACCGCCCCGCTCCAGGCGGTCGACGGCTCCGGCCTCGACCGCTCCGACCGGGCCACCTGCGGCCTCATCCTGGCCGCCCTCGACACCGGCGACGCCCAGGGGCCGCTCCAGTCCGGCCTGCCCACCGCGGCCAAGGACGGCACCCTGGCCCAGCGCTTCCAAGGCCATCCGGCCGCGGGCAGGCTGCGGGCCAAGACGGGCTCGCTCGACGGAGTGGCGGGCCTGTCCGGCTTCGTCGACGGGCCGGGCGCGCCGCTCGTGTTCTCCCTCCTCGTCAACGACCTGGCCCGAGACGCCCAGGGCCGGGCCCTCCAGGAGTCGGTGGCCGCCGTGCTGGCCCGCTACCCCGACGCGCCCGCGCCCGACTCGCTCGCCCCGTGACCGACGCGGGCGCAGAACAAGCAACAGACCCGCCCCTTCTGCCGCTGCCCATGTTCCCGCTCGGCACCGTCTTGTTCCCGCACGTGCACCTGCCCCTCCACGTGTTCGAGCCCCGCTACCAGGCCCTGGTGAAGGACTGCCTCCGGGCCCGCAACGAGTTCGGCGTGGTGCTCATCGAGCGGGGCCACGAGGTGGGCGGGGGCGACGACCGCTTCGCCACCGGGACCGTGGCCCGCATCACCGAGTGGGCCGAGCTGGGCGACGGGCGCTGGGTCCTCGACACCGTCGGCACCCGCCGGGTCCGGGTCGCCACCTGGCTTCCCGACGACCCCTATCCCGTGGCCCTGGCCGCCGACCTGGCCGACACCGCGCCGCGGGACCACGACCTGTTCGTGCGGGCCGAGCAGGCCGTGCGCCGGGCCCTGGCCCTCAAGGCCGAGATGAACGAGCCCGCGGCCCGGGCCGACGCACAGCTCGACGACGACCCGTCCACCGCGGCCTGGCAGCTCACCGCCATCGCCCCGCTGTCGCCCATGGACCAGCAGCGCCTGCTCGAACAGGACGACGCCGACGACCGCCTGCGCCTGCTCACCGAGTTGGCGGGTGACGCCGCCGATGTGCTTGCGTACCGATTGTCCGGGGGATAGGCATGCGCATTCCCCCCAACCGGAGGTTCCGTGGCTGAAGACAAGAGCCTGCCCGCCCACGCCACCGAGCTGTGGGAGCTGGTGGTCGCCTACCTCAAGCAGGAGACGATCGAGCCCATCAAGGACCTGGGCCGGTATGTGGCCTTCGGGGTGGCGGGGTCGGTGGCCCTCGGCGTGGGCCTGCCTCTGCTCGTCCTCGCCCTCCTGCGGGGGGTGCAGGCCGAGACCGACGACCACCTGACCGGCAGCCTCACCTTCGTCCCCTACCTCGTCGCCGCCGCCCTCAGCCTGCTGTTCATGGGCCTGGCCGCCTTCGGCATGAGCCGCAACAAGAAGCGGAGGAGCCGCTAGTGGCCGTCCAGACCGACCGCAGGATCACCAAGGCCGACATCGAGGCCAAGCTCCACGAGTTGAAGAGCGACGTCGAGTCCACCGGCGAGGCGGCCAAGCCCATCGCCCTGGCCGCGGCGGTGGCGGGCGTGATCGGCCTGGCCGCGGTGGCCTATCTGCTGGGCCGGCGCAAGGGCCGCAAGAAGACGACGGTGGTCGAGGTGCGCCGGGTCTGATGGGCAGGTCCTGATGATCCGGTTCCTTTTGCGCAACGGGTTGCGCAAGGGCCTGCTCGGCGGCAGCCGGGTGTGGCTGGTGCTCGGCGGCGCGGGCCTGCTGGTCAAGGTGCTGCGCAAGCTCGGCGGCCGCGAGCCCCAAGTGGTCTACTCGGAGGAGCTTCCCGTGGGCCAGGCCGTCCTCATCGCCAACGAGCCGCGATGATGGGGGCGTGAAGGTCCTCCTGCGCAACCCCCGCCGAGAGCTCGACGTGGCCGGTCCCCTGCGGGTCTCCGCGCTGCTGGAGCGGCTGGAGGTGAACCGGGAGACGGTCCTCGTCATCCGGGGCGACACCCTGGTGACGGGCGACGCGGTGCTGGCCGACGACGACCAGGTAGAGGTCCGGCCGGTCATCAGCGGAGGGGCGTGAGCCGGTGAAGTGCCGCCGCTGCAAGGCCCCCGCGGTCATCGAGATCCGCCGCCACAACGCGGCCTTCTGCCCGCCCTGCTTCGAGCACCACTGCACGGAGCAGGTGCGCAAGGCCATCGACGAGTTCACGATGCTCAGCCCCGGCGAGCGGGTGCTGGTCGCCGTGTCGGGGGGCAAGGACTCCCTTGCCCTCTGGGACATGCTGCTCGACATGGGCTACGACGCCGACGGGCTGTACCTCGGCCTCGGCATCGGGGACTACTCGGCCCAGTCGCTCGTCTACACCCGGGCCTTCGCCGACGCCAAGGGGGCCAAGCTCCACGAGGTCGACATCCCGGCCGAGTTCGGCTTCGACATCCCCACCGCCGCCGTGGTCACCCGCCGGGTGCCGTGCAGCGCGTGCGGCCTGTCCAAGCGCCACCTGTTCAACAAGGCCGCGCTGGACGGGGGCTACGACGTGGTCGCCACCGGCCACAACCTGGACGACGAGGCCGCCGTGCTGTTCGGCAACGTCCTGCGCTGGCAGACCGAGTACCTCGGCCGCCAGCTCCCGGTGCTGCCCGCGGCCCACGGCTTCCCCCGCAAGGTCAAGCCCCTGGTGCGGCTGGCCGAGCGGGAGACGGCGGCGTGGTGCGTGCTGCGGGGCATCGACTACCAGGTGGAGGAGTGCCCCAACGCCGAGGGCAACAAGCACTTGGGCTACAAGGCCGCGCTGAACGCCATCGAGGACTCGTCGCCCGGCTCCAAGCACGCCTTCTACTTCGAGTTCCTCGACAAGGTGTCCGACCGCTTCACCCCCCAGGCCCAGGCCGAGCAGGAGGGGCTGCGCCCGTGCACCGGCTGCGGGGCGCCCACCACCGACGCCGAGCTGTGCGCCTTCTGCAAGCTGGTCCAGCGGGTCATCCGGTGAGCCGGTGAGCCGGGCCTTCACCGGCGGGGAGAAGGCCCTCTTCTTCGACCGCAAGGGCAGGCGCTACCTCATCACCCTCGACCCGGAGGCCCAGTTCCACACCCACGCGGGCTACGTCCCCCACGCCGAGGTCATCGGGCAGGACGAGGGCGTCACCGTCACGTCCACCGGCGGGGCCCGGTACCTGGTGGTGCGGCCCACCCTCAGCGAGTTCGTGCTGAAGATGCCCCGGGGCGCCCAGGTCATCTATCCCAAGGACCTCGGCCCCATCCTCATGCTGGCCGACGTGTTCCCCGGCGCCCGGGTGCTGGAGGCGGGGGTGGGCTCGGGCGCCCTGTCCATGACCCTGCTGCGGGCCGGGGCCGACGTGGTGGGCTACGAGCTGCGGCCCGACTTCGCCTCCCGGGCCAAGAAGAACGTGGCCGAGTTCTTGGGGGCCGATGCGCTGGGCCGCTACCGGGTGGAGGAGCGCGACGTCTACGAGGGCATCGACGAGACCGGCCTCGACCGCGTCGTGCTCGACCTGCCGGAGCCGTGGCGGGTGGTGAAGCATGCCGAGGCGGCCCTGCACCCGGGCGGGATCTTCGTGGCCTACGTGCCGTCCATCGTGCAGGTCTCGCAGTTGCGGGAGGCACTGGCGGGTAGTGCGTTCGGCATGGCCGAGTCGATGGAGTTCCTGCTGCGCACCTGGCACGTGGAGGGCCAGGCCGTGCGGCCCGACCACCGCATGGTGGCCCACACCGGCTTCCTCACCTCGGCCCGCCTGCTCGGCCCTGTCGCCTAGCCCGTGAACCTCCTCGACCTGATCCTGCTGGGGGCCTTCGCGGTCGCCGCCGTGGGCGGGTACCGGCTGGGGTTCCTGGCCCGGGTCACGTCGTGGATCGGGCTGGCCGTCGGGCTGTTCATCTCGGCCCGCCTGCTGCCCGCCTTCCTCGACACCTTCAGCGGCCCCGACCCGGCGGCCAAGTTCTTCCTGGCGGGCGGCGTGCTCATCGCGGGCGCCTTCATCGGCCAGGCCATCGGCCTGGTCCTCGGCCACGCCGTGCGCCGGGCCATCCCCCTCGGCCCGGTCGCCGTGCTCGACCGCATGGTGGGCGGGGTGGTCGGCCTGCTCGGCATCGTGATCATGGTCTGGTTCCTCACCCCGGCCATGGCCGACGTGCCGGGCTCGGTGTCCCGCCTGGCCCGGTCGTCCGTCATCGCCCGCTCCATCAGCGAGGGCCTGCCCCGCCCGCCCGACACCCTCCAGACCCTGCGCAGGCTGGTGGGGGAGACCAACTTCCCGCGGGTGTTCGAGTCGCTCCGGCCCGCGCCGGAGACGGGGCCCCCGCCCGCCACGCTGGGCATGACGCCGGAGGCGGTGGCCAAGGTGTCGGCCTCGACGGTCAAGGTGGAGGGCGAGGCCTGCCGGCGCATCCAGGAGGGGAGCGGGTTCGCGGTGGGGCCCGACCTGGTCGCCACCAACGCCCACGTGGTGGCGGGGGAGAAGGCCACCCGGGTGGAGCGGCCCGACGGCAAGGTGCTCAACGCCACCGTGGTCGTGTTCGACTCGGACCGGGACCTGGCCCTGCTGCGGGTGCCGGGCCTGGGCCAGGCCGCCCTGCCCATCGGGTCGGCCAAGCCGTCGCAGAACGGCGCCGTGTTCGGACACCCGGGCGGGCAGAAGCAGCTCCGGGTGGCGCCCGCCGCCATCCGCCAGCGGGTCGACGCCCGGGGCCGGGACCTGTACGACTCGCACCCCACCAGCCGGGACGTGTTCATCCTGGCCGCCGACCTGCATCCGGGCGACTCGGGCGGCGCCCTGACCGACACCAGGGGCGACGTGGTGGGCGTGGCCTTCGCCATCGCCCCCGACAAGCCGGGCACGTCCTACGCGCTCACGTCCAAAGAGCTGAACGCGGTGCTGGCCAAGGCCCGGCCCGCCGAGGGGGCCAAGACCGGCCCCTGCCTCTCCAAGCCCTAACCCCCCACCCCCCCCTTCACCTCGCGTTTCCACAGGCACTGTCCCTGTGGAAACGCGAGGTCAAGCGGGGTAGACCTCGACCTCGGTGGCCTTGACCGCGGCCCACACCTCGACGCCGGGCGACAGGCCGAGGTCGCGCACGGCCGCCGCCGTCACCTCGGCCACCAGGTCGACCGCCCCGGTGACCCGCACCCGGGCCCGGTCGCCCTCGGGGTCGATCTCGGCCACCCGGCCCGTCCACACGTTGCGGGCGCTCGACTGGGGCGGCCGGGTCGACAGGGTGACCGAGTTGGGGTGGATGACGGCGAAGGCGGGGCCCCGCACGAACGACGACGCGCTCACCACCGCCGGGCCGATGTCGATGCCGTCCGGCCCGGCCGTGCCTTCCAGCAGGTTGACCCCGGCCATCTCGGCCACCCAGGGCGTGCGGGGCCGCGACCTGACCTCCTCCACCGACCCGTCCTGCACCACCCGGCCCTCCTCCAGCACCACCACCCGCCCGGCCAGGGCCAGCACGTCGATGGGCTGGTGGGTGACGAGCACGCAGGCGCCCGCATGCTCGGCCAGCGCGGCCCGCAGGGCGCGGCGCACCTCGGCCCGTCCGTGCAGGTCGACGGCGGCGAAGGGCTCGTCCAGCAGCAGCACGCCGGGCCGGGGCGCCAACGCCCGGGCCAGCGCCACCCGCTGGGCCTGGCCCCCGGACAGGGCGTCGGGGGTGCGCTCGGCGTAGTCGGCCACCCCGAACCGCTCCAGCCACCGGCGGGCCTCGGCCCGGGCGGCCCCGGCCCGCATGCCCTGGCGGCGCAGTCCGAAGGCCACGTTGTCGACCGCGTTGAGATGGGGGAACAAGAGGCGGTCCTGGAACACAAGGCCCACGCCCGGGTTGTCCTCGACCACGGCCTGGAGCAGGGTCGACTTGCCCGACCCGTTCGGCCCCACCAGCGCCACCACCTCGCCCGCGGCCACGGTCAGGCGGGCGTCGAGGGCGAAGGCCCCGAGCTGTCGCACGACGTGGACGTCTAGCGAGTCCATCGGCCTCGGAGCCCGGCCATGACGACGACCGACAGGGCCAGCAGCACCAGCGACAGCGCGATGGCCCCGTCCCGATCGGTCTGGAGGGTGGTGTAGACGGCCAGCGGGAGGGTGCGGGTGCGGCCGGGCAGGCTGCCCGCGAAGGTGATGGTCGCCCCGAACTCGCCCAGGGCCCGGGCCCAGCAGACGGCCGCGCCCGCGGCCAGCGACGGGCCGAGGAGCGGCAGCGTCACGTGGCGGAAGCGGGCCCACGGGCCCGCGCCCAGGGCGGCGGCCGCGTCCTCGTAGCGGCGGTCGAGCTGGCGCAGGCCCGCCTCCACCGCCAGCACCAGGAAGGGGAGGGCGACGAAAGCCTCGGCCGTGACCGCCCCGGCGGTGGTGAACGGGAGGGTGAAGGGCAGGGGGACGACGCCGCCCCGCCCGAAGGCGAACAGCAGGGCCACGCCCCCCACCACCGGGGGCAGCACCATGGGCAGCAGGACGACGGCCCGGACCACCGCCAGGCCGGGCAGGCGGCTGCGGGCCAGCACCCACGCCAGGGGGACGCCGAGGGCCAGGCACACGACGAGGGCGGCCAGCGAGCAGCCGAGGGAGAGCCAGAGGGCCTCGAGCACGGCGGGCCGGGTGACGATGTCGGGCAGGGCCCGCCAGGGGGCCCGGGCCAGCAGGCCGACCAGCGGGACGGTGACGAGGGCGGCCGCCGCGGCCGCGGGCACCCCGACGGCCAGCCTGCGCATCACGGCGCCGTGAACCCGACGGCCCGGAGGCGGGCGGGGAGCGAGGCGAGGAAGGCCGCGGCCTGCTTGGGGTGCTTGGTCGTGCGGACCGTCGCGGCCTGGTAGAGGACAGCCACGTTCTGTGCGGCCGGGATGGCCACGCCCTGGAGACTGGGGTCGCCGGGGACGATGTCGGTGGCGTAGACCACGGCCGCGTCGGCCTGGCCCAGGGCCACCTTCTGGACGGCGGACTCCACGTCCAGCTCCAGCGATGCCGGGTGCACGACCACGCCTGCCCGGTCGAGCGCCTGCTTGGCGTAGCGGCCCGCGGGCACGGTCGGGTCGGCCAGCACCAGGGTCAGGCCCGCCTGGGCCAGGTCGGCCAGGCCGCGCACGACCTTGGGGTTGCCGGGGCGCACGGCGATGGCCAGGGAGTTTTCGGCCACGGCGACCGGCCGGTCCACCAGCGGGCCGAGCGCGGCCATGGTGGTGGTGTCGGCGGTGATGATCACGTCAGCCGGGGCCCCGGCCTGGACCTGGGCCGCGAGCTGCTGCGAGCCCGCGAAGCTGTAGCGGGTGCGGGCGTCGTCGCGCAGGGCCCGGCTCAGCGAGGCGGCGGCGAAGACGGTCAGCCGGGGGGCCTCGCCCCGCGAGCAGGCCGACGCGGCCAGCAGCAGGACGGCTGCAGCGGCGACGGCCCTACGCACCGGGCAGCTCCACCACCACGTTGGTGGCCTTGACCGCGGCCACGGCCAGCACGCCAGGCTGGAGCCCCAGCTCCTCGGCCGCCTCGGCTGTCATCAGGCTCACGATGCGGTGCGGCCCGGCCTGGATCTCGACCTGGGCCGCCACCTTGTCCTTGACCACTCTGGTGACGATGCCGGGGAAGCGGTTGCGGGCCGACTCGGCCGCGGTGGCGGGCCGCTCGGCGGGCGGGGCCGTCTCCCGCAGGAAGCGGGCCACCTCGGCCCCGTCGACCACCCGCTGGCCCCCCTCGGTGCGCCTGGTCTTCAGCCGCCCGGCGTCGGCCCAGCGCCGCACGGTGTCGACGCTAACGGCCGCAAGTTCGGCCACTTGGCCCAACCGAAACTCGCTCACGCCAGCATCCTACCCCCCACCCCCCGCACCCCCGCCCCGAACCTCAGATCGGAATCCGACCATAAATGGTCGGATTCCGATCTCACGTTTCTCTCATCCGGTCGTCAGGAAGGCGAGTTGGGCGGGGACGAGCGTGCGCCAGAAGCCCGCGTCGTGGGTGCCGGGGCGGACGCCGCCGGCCACGCCGGGCACCCGCCTGAGCAGCTCCCGGGTGGTCGACAGGAACGGGTCGTCGGCCCCGTTGTCGATCCGCACCCGCACCCGCAGCCGACCGTCGGGGCCCAACGCGCCCGCCCGGGCCAGCACGTCGTGGCGGGCGAAGTCCTCAGGGCCGTCGAACGCGCCAGGGGAGGTGTCGCCCGCCCGCCGCCACACGGCCGGGCTGGCCGCGGCCACGGCCGAGAACACCTCCGGGTGCTCCAACCCGGCCAGCAGCGCCCCGAACCCGCCCATCGACCACCCCAGCACCGCCCGGGGCCCGCCCCCGGACCGGGCGTCCATCCGGGGCACCAGCTCGTCCACCAGGGCGGCCATGGCGTCGCGCCCCGACCGCCGCCGGTGCCAGTACTCGGCCGCCCCGCCGTCGAGCGAGGCCACCACCACGTCGAGGCCGGCCGCCGCCGCGAACCGGTGCACGCCGATCGAGTCGAAGGCGAAGCCCTCGTCGTTGTTGCGACCGTGCAGGCAGGCCACGGCCAACACAGGCCCGGCACCCGAACCCGTCCGCACCAGGCGGAACCGCCGCCCGCTCACGGCAAGCACCCCCCGCTCCACGGCCAGGCCCGCCCCGGCACGAGGCACCGGGCCGTCGACCCCGTGCACGAGGCCCAGCCGCCGCAGGGCCCGTCGACCTTGGGCCGTCTCCAACCCGGCCGCGGCGCCGACCGCCGCCACCCCGACCCCGCCCAGGCCGCCGAGCAGGAACTGCCGCCGCGAGACCCGGGGCACCCCGGGCACCTCAGACCACCTCGAGCGGCACGGGCGGCGCCTCGATCTCGGCCCCCTCGTAGGGCAGCCGCACCCGCACCTCGTAGCGCCCGGGCGGCACCGCCGCAGGCCTGCCCCGCCTCGTCCCGGCCGTCCCCACCCGCACCGGCACCTCCACCGACCCGCCCGCCGGGGCCCGGCGCCCCACCAGCACGAGCGGCATCGGCTCCATCGGCAGGCCCACCACCGCCCCGTCGGCCGGGTCGACCACGCACCCGAGGAGCCACAGCCCACCGGAGAACTCCCGATCGAGCGGCCCGTCGTTGCCCACCACCAGCACGCCCTCCACCCCGTGGCCGGAGACCACGCTCGACGAGGCCAGGCGCACCTCCAGCGTCACCCCGTCGGGGGCGGGCACCGTCTCGGCCCGGGCCGGGGCCACCGCAGACGCCACCTCTGGCTCCGGCTCGTCACGGCCCGGGGGAGCGGGATAGGGCTGGAACCCCAACGTGATCCGGATCGACGAGCCGAAGCGCTCATACAGCCGGGCCGCGGCGGCCGCCCCCTCGGCGCACGGAGGCAGGAACACCACGGCCACGTCGCCCGCGATGCCCGTCGAGCCCGTGCTCGTGCAGCCGCCCCCGGGGAGCGCAGCCAGGGCATCCAACTCGGCCTGCGCGGCGGCCTCCGCCTCTTCGCTCACACCCATGCCAGACCCACAGCCAGACCCCCAGACGCGAAGAAGGCCCCGCCGCCGCGGGGCCCGCTCCTACCTGCCGACCTCGATCAGTCGACCTCGATGAAGATGCACTCGCCCGGGCACTCCTCGGCCGACTCGATGGTCGCCTCCTCCATGCCCGCAGGCACCACGGCAAGCCCCTCGGGGCCGCCCGGGTTGGAGAACACCTTGTCGCCCTCTTTGACGTAGGCGAGCCCGTCGTCGAGGAGGGTGAAGACGGCGGGGGCGATCTCCTCGCAGAGCCCGTCGCCAGTGCAGAGATCCTGATCGATCCAAACCTTCATGGGATCGAACGTACTGGCGCTCAGGCGGCAAGTCAATTTGCACGGGACTCACAAGTGAAACTCACCAAACGGCCCCTGAGCGTCGTTCCCGTAAGCAGGACCGCGGTGTATGGTCGCCAACGAGAGGGAGGGGGTGGTCCCGACGGCCGACTCCGAGTACCAGCGTCGACTCACCGCCTACGAGCGGGAGGCGGCCGAGCTCCAAGAGCAGGCCAAGGTGCTGGAAGAAGAGGTGATCACGCTCCGGCGGCGTCTCCAAGAGGCCCCCAAGCGCGTCCGCACCCTCGAAGAGAAGCTGCTCGAGACCAAGGGCCAACTGGCCCAGGCGGTCTCCCAGAACGAGAAGCTGACCTACACCCTGCGCGAGGCCCGCGAGCACATCGCCGCCCTGCGCGAGGAGGTCGACAAGCTCACCCAGCCGCCCGCCGCCTACGGCACCTTCCTGGGCCTGAACGACGACGGCACCATCGACGTGTTCAGCGGCGGCCGCAAGATGCGCGTCGCGCTGCACCCCGAGATCGACTCCTCCGACCTGAAGCGGGGCCAAGAGGTCGTGCTCAACGAGTCGCTCGACGTGG
>DASYMT010000547.1:0-7659 GCA_036008925.1 Acidimicrobiales bacterium
CCGCCGAAGCTGAAGACCCCGCCGTCCGACGCGGCCAGCCAATAGGCGCCGGGCCCCGCGGCGGCCATGCCGACCACCGCCCGGTTCAGCCGCATCCCTCCGGTGCTGCCCGCGAAGGCGGCGTCGCCATAGGTGAACACGCCCCCGTCCGACGCCACCAGCCAGTAGCCGAGGCCAGAGGGCGTGGCCGCCATCCCGACCATGGGCCGGTTCAACGCAGACCCGCCCATCGAGCCGTAGAACCCGGCGTCCCCGAACGCGAACATGCCCCCGTCCGACGCCACCAGCCAATAGCCGAGCCCTGAAGCCGTCGCCGCCATCCCCACGATGGGCCTGTGCAGGAACCGCCCGCCCATCGAGCCGAAGTAGCGGGCGTCGCCGAAGGCGAACACACCGCCGTCGGCCGCCACCAGCCAGTAGCCGCCGCCGTCCGGCGTGGCCGCCCCGCCCACCACCAGCCTGCTCAGCGGAACCCCCTCGGCCCCGCCGTGCGAGGGCGCGCCGCCGCCCGCCGTCACCGCGCCGAGGCCGGTGAACGACCACCAGCCGCCCGCGGGCTGCGACACGACGCCCATCACGTCGGCCTCGACCGGCGTCCCGCCCATGGCGCCGCCGTCGCCCACCCACTCCCAATGCCACGGCTCGTCGCACCCGCCGCCGCCGGGCCGGGCCCACCCTGGATGGTTCCAGCCGTAGGCCCACGCGTTGTCCTGCAGCCAGCGGAACGCGGGAGAGGAGAAGGTCAGTCCGCCCCGCGAGTCGCGCAGGTCGACGGCCTTGCCCCACCCGTGCTGCGACGTGCCCGGCGGCGCCGCGCAGGGCCCGAAGCGCTGGCGCTCGCGCACCTGGTTGTCGAGCGGGCGGTAGCACTCGGTGGTGCCCAGGTCGACACCCTCGTGCCGGGCCGCGTCGAGCAGCAGGGCCAGACTGGCCGCGGCCGGGCGGTAGGCCACACACGACGGCTGCACGGTGATGAGGTCGCCGCTTTGCAGCTTGCCGTTGCTGCGGCCCGGCACCGGCGTGGGCCTGTTGTCCGGGTGGACGGCCGGGCCTGCCAATGCGGGGGCGGCGGGCAGGGCGAGCGATACCAGGGCGGCGAGGACGGCCGCACGGACCAGCGAACGGGGGCGCATCCGCACGATTGAACCACGCCGACCTCCCGCCCGGGCGTTTGATCGCGCTCACGTCGGTATACGGCTGTGAGCGCGCCCAAGGCAGATCGCCGACCGGGACGGGCCGGGCCCGAGTTTCAGGGACTGCGCGGCTGGCGAGGCCAGGCTCGGGTTCGTGCCATGACGGCAAGCGCCGCTCCGGCTCCGGCCAGTGCCGCGCCCAGGGCAAGGCTGGCGGCCTTGGCGGCCGGGGATCGCGGCGGGGGGAGAGGGGCCCGGTCCTCCGGCACGGCCAGGCTGGCTGGCACTGCTGGAGAGGACTCGGAATCCGCCGCTCGCATGGAGGGACTGGCCTGGAACCACATGGTGACGGCAGCGGCGATGAGGCCGATGGCGAGAGCGTCGCCCGCCTGTTCCAGCCTCACGATCGCCTCCAAAAACGTCCGCAACAGTCCGGGCTTCTGGGTGACGTGACGCAACTGAAACGTGGCCCCCAGCAACCAGAGGCCACTTCCCCCCGCCATGACGACCGCCACGTGCTGGAGGGGCACGTGTTCGTGTGCCCACCCTCTCACCGACTCGGCTAACGCGGGCTGTCCTCGGGCAGCCCGACGGCGGTTCATGACGCCGACCACCCCTCGCACGACGATGACAAGGGCGGAGGCGGCGATGCAGCCGAGTCCAGCACTCACGACCAACAGGGCGATGAACTCCACCACGCTGCCGCCCGCCCTGCCTTCGGCCCACACGGCTGCATAGGCGCCTGGGAAGACGCCGAGGACACTCAAGGTCACGAACCAGCGCGACCAGCGACCCTCCAACTCGGTGGCCCAGAGGCACCCGGCCAGCACGGCGGCGGAGAGTGCAGCCAGCCCGGTGGTGGTTGGGAGGATCACCGTCCACGGGTCGAAGCGGTCCCACCCGCTCCAGTCCTGGGTGGCCTCGACGACGACGACATCCGCCACCGTGGCGGCAAGGAGGAGAAGTGCTGTGCGGAGCCAGCGCCGGGTCGAGGCGCGCCATGGTTGTGTCGTACTCATGCCCAGAGTGTGGCAAGGGGGTGTGACACCTACGCGCCCCGCCCGCCACCCGGCCTCGGGGCGGAAAGCCGGCGAGCGCCAGCTCGAACTGAACGCCCTCGGCGGCGATGAGAACTTCGAAGAACTCGCTTCGCCGTGCCAAGTCGTGATCGAGAACGCGACGGCAAGGCTGTCGGAGAACCAGGCGTACTCGAAGCCCCAGCCCGGCTGGGTCCGCTGGCGCACCCTCCGGAGAGCGCGGTCGAGGTCGGCGAGCGTTTCGCGACATTTTCGGGTGGCCGTCCGTACTACCGAAGAGGCCAGCGGCTCAGGAGACGTTTCATGAAGGTTGACGTGGATTTCAGTGACGAAGACGCACAGAGGCTCAAGACAGCCGTGCTCGGCAAGGGTGATCCCAAGCGGATCGCCGGAATCGTGGCGCAAGCAGGTGCGGCCGAGGGCTTGGCGTACGCCACCGGCCGAGTCGTGCCGACGACGATTACCGATCTGCGCGACTACCGGATCTACTGCCTTCTCAATGCGGGCATGACGGTCGGCGAGGCCGAGCGCCTGGTGGCGGGCCTGTTCAAGATTTCGGGGTCCAGGGCGCGCGGCCTGGTCGACCGTGCCGTCGCCCGGTATTCCGTCGAACTCGGTGTTGTCATCCACGACGGGATCACCGCGCTGCTGGAGTCGGCGCGGCCGGTGAAGGCGAATCTCCGCTGGGAGGTCCCGATGCCGATCGCCTTCCTTCAGGAGCGCGTGCTCGAAAGTCTTCGCGAGACCGAACAACCTGATCCTGAGAAGACCAACCGCGGCTCCGTGTGGTCGTTCCCGAACGAGACGTACCAGTGGCTCCGCGAAGAGGCCGAGCTTGCTGCCCGCGCGCACCCGGATGCGTGACCTCGACGGCCAGATCGTCGACGTCTTCTCGCTTCTCGGGGTCCTGCTTGTGTTCGTCTTCGCCTTTCTCACACTCGTCTGGAGTCGCGCCGACCGGTTGATCGGGAAGGCCGACCCCGGCGAGAAAGCGCCACGGAGTGCCCTCGTCATCGAGCTTCAGCACGCGGGGCGGCTCACGGTCTGTCTCGGTGCTTCGACGGTGTTGGTGATGCTGCTGCTGGCTCCGTTGTCGTGGCATGTGGTGCGGACGCTTCGTCTTTCGGGACCGTTTCACACCGTGCGAGCGGGCCTGCTGCTCGTCCAGGTTGCCTTGGCCGCGGTCGCGGCTGCGAGCTACACGACCAGGGCGCGGCTGAACACCAAGATCGCCGAACTCACACCGAAGCTTCCTTAGGGAATCGCTACACGTGTGAACTGCATTCATGCTGAGCTGTGCTGGAGGGCGGCGCCCTCCCCTACTAGCGGCCGAGGTGGCCGACCATCTTGAAGGCGACGGACGTGTCCGGCGCGATAGCGCGGACGCCTCGGCGGTTCAGTGGAGGACGAAGCGGCGCCGGTCGTCCGCCTACAACGACCCCGAATCCCGCGGCCTCGTCGAACTCAGCACACGCCATCCGCGGCTCAGCGGACTCCTTCCGCACAGGCCCCAACCGAGGCGCCCCGGCCTGTGCCCGATTTCCGGTCATCGACCCAGACCCCGCTCTCACGGACAACATCACGAAGGGCGAGACGTTGGCGCCGCCTCCAGCGCGGCGCGGCGACATTGATGACTGACCTCGGGGAACGTCGGCGCCGTGCAGGCTCCTGACGCGGGCGGCCGAGCCCTCCCGTAGCTGTCAGGTCACACTGCTCGGTTCGTAGCCTTGAGATCTACGCGACGCGCAGCTTGAGATCGAACGGCAGATCGAACTCGGTAACACCGGCAACGCGGCCCCATGCCGACGTGAGCGCGATCAGAAGGGTTTGGGACGGCGCGCTCGGGCCAATCGCAAGGCGGGTAGCCTCACCACTCCCATGGCCCAGCAGCCCGCGCCCCCCGCCGACGCCCACGAGTGGGTCAGCTTCGAAGACCCGGACGAGCACCGCACCTGGGTCTTCGACGTGACCTTCATGGCCAGCGCGTGGACGTGCATCTTCGGCCAGGGCTGCCAGGGCGTGCTCACCGGGCCCGCCCCCGAACTGGTCCAAGGCTGCTGCTCCTACGGCGCCCACTTCACCGACGACGAGGACATCGCCCGGGTCGAGCAGGCCGCCTCGCGGCTCAGCCCCGACGAGTGGCAGTACGCCCGCCAGGGCCGCACCCGCGGCATCTGGAAGACGGAGAAGTCGGGCGAGCGGGTCACCCGCATGGTCGACGGGGCCTGCGTGTTCCTCAACCGCCCGGGCTGGCCGACAGGGCCGGGCTGCTCCCTCCACCAGGCCGCGCTGCGCCGCGACGAGCGGCCTCTCGACGCCAAGCCCAACGTCTGCTGGCAGCTCCCCCTGCGCCGGGAGGACGCGGAGGACGGCGAGGGCCACGTGACCTCCACCATCCGCCAGTGGGACCGGCGCCACTGGGGCGACGGGGGCAGCGAGTTCCACTGGTGGTGCACCGAGTCGCCCGAGGCCTTCGTGGGCCGCACCGCCGTCTACGTCGAGATGCGCGACGAGCTGATCGAGCTCACCTCGCCCGCGGCCTACGAGATGCTGGCCGCCTATCTCGTGAACCGGACCAACCGGGCCAACCGGGCGAACACCGCGAGCGGCGACGACAACGGGACGACGGCCTTCCTCCCGCACCCCGCGGTCCGGGCCAAGCCAGCCGTCAGGGCCATGCGCCCCTAGTCCAACCGGGTCATTTCGCGCAACGGTCCTCAAACCGAGGTGCCGATGCGTCGATTCGGCCGCATGGCCGCTTTCCCGTCCGATGCTCGACCGCGCTGGATGGGCGTGGGCCGGTCCCACGACCCCGACGCCCGCACGGCCGGAAGCCGGGCCGCCCAGCACGCGCTGGCAGGCCCCGACCCCCGCCTTCTCCTCGTCTTCTGCTCGGGCTCCTACGACCTGCCCGAGCTGATCCAGGCCATCGCCGATGAGGCCCCCGGCGTCCCCCTCGTGGGGTGCTCGACCGCCGGTGAGATCTCCGTCTCGCACGACCATGCCGGCGCGGCCGACGCCACCGTGGTGGTGACCGCCCTCGGCGGCCCGGGCTTCTCCGTGGCCACCCGCTCGGCCCGCGTCGAGGACGACCCCGAAGGCGGGCTGCGCCAGGCGGGCTTCGACGCCTCGGGCTGCATGGCCGACGTAGAACCCCTCCCCCACAGCGTCCTCATGGTGCTGTCCGACGGACTGGCAGGCGACCAGGAGGAGGTCGTGCGCGGTGCCTACCGGGCCGTGGGCGCCACCGTCCCCCTCGTCGGCGGCTGCGCGGGCGACGACCTCAAGATGACCGCCACCTTCCAGTTCCACGGCACCGAGGTCCTGACCAACGCGGTGGTGGCGGTTGCGATCGCCTCCGACGCGCCACTCGGCATCGGCGTGCGCCACGGCTGGCAGCGGGTGGGCGAGCCCATGGTCGTGACCAACAGCGACGGCAACCGGGTCTTCACCCTCGACGACCAGCCCGCCCTCGACGCGTACCTGGCCCGCCTGGGCGCGCCGTCCGAGGCCCACACCGACCCCGCCGCCTTCACCCGCTTCGCCCTCACCCACCCTCTCGGCATCAGCCGCCGCAACGGCGAGGAGGTGCGCTTCGTGGCCGAGGCCGACTTCGCCGAGCGCTCCCTCGTCTGCATCGCCAACGTGGCCAAGGGCGGCCTGGCCTGGTTCATGCAGGGCGACGAGCAGTCCGTGCTGGAGGCCACCGACGCGGCCTGCGGCGAGGCCCTCGCCTCCCTGGGCGAGCAGCCGCCCCTCGGCATGGTCGCCTTCGACTGCATCGCCCGGCGGGGGGTGATGGGCGACTGCGGCATCCAGCGCGAGGTGGACCGCCTGGCCGGCTTCGCCCACGGCGCGCCGGTGGCCGGCTTCTACACCTATGGGGAATTCGCCCGGACGCGGGGCACGACCGGGTTCCACAACCAGACCCTGGTCGTCCTCGCCGTCGCGTAGCCGAACTGAGATGGAGTCCCCCCGCGACTGGCTGAGCCACCAACTCTCCGAGTTCCTCGCCGCCGTCTCCGCCTATCCCGACGAGGCCGCCGCCCTGGAGGGCGGGGTCGAGCGGCTGGCCGAGGCGGTGGAGGCCGAGGTGGCGGCCGTGGTCGTCGACGGGGCCGTCGTGGCGTCGGTCGGGTTCCGGCCTGGGCAGGTCCCCTTCGAGCACCTGTGCGCCGTGCGCATGGGCACCAGCGCGGTCGAGCTGCCGGGCCTCGGCCCCGCCGCCGCCCTGGCTGTCGACATGGAGGACGACGAGCGCGAGGCGCACGTGGTGCTGCTGCGCGTCGACATCCCCTTCACCCGCGAGGAGGGCATCATCGTCCGGGGCATGGCCCGGGTGCTGGCCCTCACCCTGCGCCTGCTGCGGCTGCTGGAGCGCGAGCGCGCATCGCGCCAGGCCACCGAGCGACAGGCCGAGGAGAACGCCTGGCTGCTGACCACGCTCCAAGAGCGCCAGGAACTGCTGGAGCGCCTCTTCCGCATCCAGCGGTCAATCTCGCACCGCGCCCCCATCGACGGGGTGCTGGCCGCCATCACCGATGGCGCCTCTGCCCTCCTCGACGCCGAGGTGGTCGCGCTTCGCCTCATCGACGAAAAGGACCCCGAGTACCTCGAAGTGGCCGCGTCGGTCGGCGTGGCCGACGACGTGCTCGAGCAGATCTTCCGCACCCGGATCGGCGACGGCGTGGGCGGACGGGCCGTGGCCGAGGGGCGGCTGGTGATCGCCGACGACTACCGCGCCCTCGACCACCCTCTCCCCAGCTTCGTGACCGGCGGCCTGCACACGGCCATGGCCGCGCCCGTCTACCGCGACGGCAAGGTGGCGGGCAGCCTGCTGGTGGCGTCGTACGACAACGAGCGGCAGTACTCGCCCACCGAGCAGGAGATGCTGCTGGCCTTCGCCGAGCACACGTCGCTCGCCCTCAACGACTCCAGCGCGGTGGACGCCATCAACCGGGCCTACGCCGACGCCATCCACCGGGCCACCCACGACGAGCTCACCGGCCTGCCCAACCGGGCCTTGGTGCTCGACCGCCTGGAGCACGCCATGGCCCGGGCCGCCCGTGACGGCAGCCAGGTCTGCGTGCTGTTCGTGGACCTCGACCGGTTCAAGTCCATCAACGACTCCCTCGGCCACTCGGTGGGCGACGAGGTGCTGGTGCAGGTGGCCGAGCGCCTCCAGGAGGCCGTGCGACCCAGCGACACGGTGGGCAGGCTGGCGGGCGACGAGTTCGTCGTGGTGTGCGAGGACCTCGACGCGGTGCAGGCCCTCTTCGTGGCCGAGCGGGTGGCTGACAGCGTGTCCCGGCCCGTCACCCTCTATGGCCGCGACCTGGTGCTGACGGCCAGCGTGGGCCTGGCCACCGCCTGCCCGACGGCCCAGGCCGAAGACGTCCTGCGCGACGCCGACGTGGCCATGTACCGGGCCAAGGAGAGGGGCCGGGCCCGCATCGAGGTGTTCGACGAGGCCATCAGGGCCCAGATGC
>DASYMT010000548.1:0-13224 GCA_036008925.1 Acidimicrobiales bacterium
CGCTCGACGGCCGCCACGTGCCGAGCGGCCCGAGTGGGGCGCCCACCCGGGGCATGGCCCACGTGCTGCCCACCGGGCGCAACTTCTACTCGGTCGACCCCAAGGCCCTGCCGTCGCGGCTGGCGTGGGAGGTGGGGCAGAAGCTGGCGCAACAGGTGCTCGACCGGCACCTGGAGGAGGAGGGCCGGTATCCCGAGTCGGTGGGCCTGGTGGTCTGGGGCACGGCGGCCATGCGCACGTCGGGCGACGACGTGGCCGAGGCCCTGGCGTTGCTCGGCGTGCGGCCGGTGTGGGCGGCCGAGTCGGGCCGGGTGACGGGGGTGGAGCTCATCCCGCTGAAGGAGCTGGGCCGGCCCCGGGTGGACGTGACGCTGCGCATCTCCGGGTTCTTCCGCGACGCCTTCCCCCATCTCATCCAACTGCTCGACGACGCCTTCCGGCTGGCCGGGTTCGACGACGACCCCCGCATCTTCGGGGCCAAGCCGGGCGCCTACGGGTCGGGCATCCTGCCCCTGCTGGAGTCGCGGGACTGGCGCTCGGACGACGACCTGGCCGCGGTGTACGAGGCCTGGTCGGGCTGGGCCTACTCCCGCGCGCAGCCGGGCGGGGCGGCGGCCCACGAGGCCATGCGCAGACGCTTCTCGCTCATCGACGTGGCCGTGAAGAACCAGGACAACCGCGAGCACGACATCTTCGACTCGGACGACTACCTCCAGGACCACGGCGGCATGGTCGCCACCATCCGGGCCCTGACCGGCCGCCAGCCCAAGGCCTGGTTCGGCGACTCGGCCGACCCGGCCCGGCCCAAGGTGCGGTCGTTGGCCGAGGAGGCGGCCCGGGTGGTGCGGACCCGGGTGGTGAACCCGAAGTGGATCGGGGCCATGCAGCGCCACGGGTACAAGGGGGCGTTCGAGATGGCGGCCACCGTCGACTACCTCTTCGGCTACGACGCCACCGCCCACGTGGTGGAGGACTGGATGTACGAGCGGGTGACCGAGGCCTACGTGGCCGACCCCGCGGTGCGCAAGTTCTTCGAGCAGTCGAACCCGTGGGCCCTGCGCTCGATCAGCGAGCGCCTGTTGGAGGCGCACGAGCGGGGGCTGTGGGACGCGTCCGACACCGCCCTCGCCACCTTGCGCTCGGCCCTCTTGGAGGCCGAGGGCTGGGAGGAGTCCCGATGACCCCGCCCGCCCGCACGCCGACCCATGGAGGCGGGCATGGCTGAGCCCTCCTTTCCCTTCTCGGCCGTCGTGGGCCACGACGATGTGAAGCTGGCCCTGCTGCTCAATGCCATCGACCCGGCCATCGGCGGCGTGCTCCTGCGAGGCCAGAAGGGCAGCGCCAAGTCGACGCTGGCCCGCGGCCTGGCCCGGCTGCTGGCCAAGGACGCGCCGTTCGTGGAGCTGCCGGTGGGCGCCACCGAGGACCGCCTGGTGGGCACGGTGGACATGGCCGCCGCCCTCACCACGGGTGAGCGCCGCTTCCAGCCGGGCCTCTTGGCCGAGGCCCACGGCGGCGTCCTCTACGTGGACGAGGTCAACCTGCTGCCCGACCACCTGGTCGACGTGCTGCTCGACGTGGCCGCGGGCGGCGTGAACCGGGTGGAGCGCGAGGGCGTGTCCCACGAGCACCCCAGCCGGTTCGTGCTGATCGGGTCGATGAACCCGGAGGAGGGCGAGCTGCGGCCCCAGCTCCTCGACCGCTTCGGGCTGGCCGTGGACGTGGCCTCGAGCACCGACCCCGACGAGCGGGCCGAGGCCGTGGCCCGCCGCCTCGACTTCGACCGCAACCCCATCGCCTTTCTGGAGCGGTGGTCAGGGTCCGACGTGGCCCTGCGGGGCCGACTGGCCGAGGCGGGCCGGGCCGAGCTCCCCGCCGAACTGGTCCGCGTGGTGTCGGCCCTGTGCGCGTCGGCCGGGGCCGAGGGCCTGCGGGCCGATCTCGTCATCTGCCGGGCCGCGGCGGCGCGGGCCGGATGGCAGGGGCGGCCCGAGGCCACGGTGGACGACGTGCGCCAGGTGGCCCCGCTGGCCCTGGCCCACCGGCGCAGGCGCTCGCCCTTCGAGGACCCGGGCATCGACCAGGCCGAAGTGGACGAGGCCCTGGCCGAGGCCATGGGCGAAGCGGCCCCGCCAGGGGAGACTGCATCAGGCGAGACTGCATCAGGGGCGGGCCAGCCGCCCCCGCCCGCGGCGCCGGACGGGCCCAGCCGCATCGTCCGCATCGAGGGGACGCGCGCGGCCCGGTCGGAGGCGGGCGGAAGGCGCACCACCACCGAGGGCCGTCGGGGCAGGCTGGTGGGGGACCGCCCCGTGCCCGCCGACCAGCCCGGCCCGTCGGCCGGGATCGCCCTGGGGGCCACGGCCCGGGCCGCGGTGGTGCGACAGGCGGTGGAGGGCGGCCCCGCCCTGCACGCCGACGACCTGCGGGAGGCGGTGCGGGAGCAGCGGGCGGGCAGCCTGGTGGTGCTGGCCGTCGACGCCTCAGGCTCGATGGGGGCGGCGCGCCGCATGGAGGCGGCCAAGGGGGCGGTGCTGTCCGTCCTGCTCGACGCCTACCAGCGCCGCGACCGCGTGGCCCTCATCACCTTCCGGGGCCACACCGCCGAGGTGGTGCTGCGCCCGACCGGCAGCGTGGAGGTGGCCAAGACCCGGCTCACCGACCTGCCCACCGGGGGCACCACGCCGCTGGCCGCGGGGATCGACGCGGCGGTGGCGCTGGCCGACCGCCACCGGGGCGCGGCCCATCAGCCGCTGTTGGTGCTGGTGTCGGACGGCCGGGCCACGGCCGGGCCGCCGGGGGTGGACCCGGTGGCCGCCGCGCTGTCGTCGGCCGCGGCGGTGAGGCGGCGGGGGATGGCGGCGGTGGTGATCGACGCCGAGGACGGGCCCACCCGGCTGGGGCTGGCCGCTCAGGTGGCCGAGGCCATGGGGGCCCGGTGCCTGACGGTCCCCGAGCTGTCGGCCGGAAGCCTGTCGGGGGCGATCGCGGGGGCGATCAGGACGGCCGCACCTGGGTCGGGTCCCAGTACGCGGTGAGGCGGCGGATGCGGCCGTCGTCGGCCAGCTCGAACAGGTCGACGCCGTCGAACTCGACCCGCATGTCGCCCGTCTTCATGGACAAGGTGAAGGTGACCGCGGCCCGGTCGCCCGCCACCGTGACCTGGCGCACGTCGAACCGGTAGTCCGAGGCCATGGCGTAGACGTTGTCCCAGAACTGGGCCAGGCCCGCGCGGCCCACGTTGGCGGGAGCGGGGTAGGGGTCGATCTGCTCGGCGTCGTCGGTGAAGAGGGCGATCCAGCCCTCCTTGTCGGCCGCCTCGAACGCCTTCACATAGGCGCCGACGGTGTCGTTGACCTGCTCCGGAGTGAGTGACGGCATGGCGGCACCTTAGGCCCCTTCAGTAGGCTGCGACCCCGTGCGCCGAGCCTTGGCGGGACTCGTGTCCCTCGCCGTCGTCGTCACCGTCCTCATCCCGTCGCCGCCTGCTTTCGCGGCGTCCGACCTGGCCGGGGCGCAAAAGCGCGCCAACGCGGCGGCGGCCCGGCTGGCCGCGGCGGAGACGGCGCTGGCCAAGGCCGAGGCCGAGGTGGGGTCGCTGAAGGCGAGGTCCGACGCGGCGGGGTCCCGCCTGAACGGCGCCCTGAGCCGGGTGCGCACCTTCGCCGTGCGCCGCTATATCGACTCGGGACAGCGGGGCGTGCCCTGGCTGACCCAGTCGGACCTGAGCCAGGCCACCCGCAACCAGGTGCTGCTCAAGGCCGTGCTGGTGGGCGACACCGACGCGGTGTCCGAGCTGCGGTCGGCCCGGTCGGACCTCGACGCCTCTCGGGCCGCCACCTCGGCCCGTGTGGCCGACCAGCAGGCAGCCGTGCGCACTCTGCGCAAGGAGCGGGCCGACCTGGCCGGCGAGCTGGACAGGCTGGCCGCCGCGGCCCGGGCCGAGGAGGCCAGGCGCAAGGCGGCCGAGGCGGCCGCGTCGCGCAGCCGGCGGTCGCCCGCCGCGCCCGCGGGCCGGGGCGGTTCTGTGGCGGTGACGGGCTCGTGGGTGTGCCCGGTGCAGGGCCCCCATGCCTTCTCCAACGACTGGGGCCAGCCCCGCTCGGGCGGCCGCCGCCACCAGGGCAACGACATCCTCGCCCCCCGGGGCACGCCAGTGGTGGCCAACGTGAACGGCACGGTGAACCGGCACAACAGCGGTCTCGGCGGGCTGTCGTACTACCTGCGGGGCGACGACGGGAACACCTACTACGGGGCCCACCTCCAGTCCTATGCGGCCGACGGGCGGGTGGCCATCGGGACGGTGATCGGGTACGTGGGCACCACGGGCAACGCCTCGGGCGGACCGCCCCACCTGCACTTCGAGCTGCACCCCGGCGGGGGCGGCGCCGTCAACCCGTACCCCACGCTTGCCCGCTACTGCTGACCCGGCCGAGGCGGCTGACCCGGCCGAGGCGCTGGCCTCGCTGCTCGGCTCGGTGCTGGGCGGGCCGGTGTCCGGCCTGCGGCGGCTGTCGGGGGGCGCGTCCCGGGAGACGTGGTCGTTCGAGTGCGGGGGCAGGCCGCTGATCCTGCGGCGCGACCCGCCCGGCGCGCTGAAGTCGGGCGGCATGGCGGTGGAGGCCCGGCTGCTGCGGGCGGCCCGGACGGCCGGGGTGCCCGTGCCCGAGGTGCTGGCCGACGACCCGTCGTTCATCGTGATGGCGCGGGTGGAGGGCGAGACCATCCCCCGCAGGATCCTGCGCGACGACGCGTTCGCCTCGGCCCGGCCGGTGCTGGCCGCCCAGTGCGGGGCCGTCCTGGCCGCCCTGCACCGCATGCCCGTGGACGACTTCGCCGACCTGCCTGACACCGACCAGGTGGCCGAGTACCGCGAGGCCATGGACGGGTTCGGCCAGCCCCATCCCGCCCTCGAACTGGGGTTCACGTGGCTGGCTGCCCACCGGCCTGCGCCGTCCGGGCGGGTGGTGGTGCACGGCGACTTCCGCAACGGCAACCTCATGGTCGGGCCCGAGGGCCTGCGGGCCGTGCTCGACTGGGAGCTGGCCCACGTGGGCGACCCCCTGGAGGACCTGGCCTGGCTGTGCGTGAAGGCGTGGCGCTTCGGCGTGGTCGGGCGGGGGGTGGGCGGGTTCGGCTCGGTGGACGACCTGGTGGCCGCCTACGAGAAGGCGGGGGGCGTGGCCGTGGACCGGGAGGCGCTGGCCTGGTGGGAGGCGCTCGGGACGCTGAAGTGGGGGGTCATGTGCATCGCCCAGGGGATGGCCCACGTGCTGGGCGCGGTGCGATCGGTGGAGCTGGCCGCCATCGGGAGGCGGGTGTGCGAGAACGAGTGGGACCTGTTGGGGTTCCTGCCCTACGGCCGGGCGACGGCGTGACCGGGCATCCGCACGACCTGCCCGACGCGGCCGGCCTGGTGGAGGCCGTGCGCGAGTTCCTCGAGCGCGACGTGCTGCCTGCGGTGGACGGGCGGGTGCAGTTCCACACCCGGGTGGCGGTGAACGTCTTGCACATGGTCGAGCGGGAGCTGGCCCTGGGCCCCGAGCAGGCCGCGGCCCATGCCGAGGGGCTGGCCCGCCTGGGCGTGGCGGACGAGGCCGGGCTGGCCGCTCTCATCCGCTCGCTGCCCGCCGAGGACCCCCGGCTGGACGACATCGGCCGCTTCGTGCGGGCCACGGTGCGGGCCAAGCTCGACGTGGCCCACCCCGGCTACGCCGAGGAGGCGGGCGGGCGGGGCTAGGCGGGCGACGGCCTCCCTCTGGAGGACATACCGCGCCGTTTTGACGCGCTCTGTCCTCCAGATCCCGACTTTTTCGTCCCGCGAACCGAGCGCCGGGGAACGACGCATAGCGTGTGCCCATGACCGACAACGCCATCGTGGCCGAGGGGCTGGTCAAACGCTTCGGCAAGGTCGAGGCGCTGGCCGGGGTCGACCTCCAAGTGCCCAAGGGCACCATCTTGGGCCTGCTGGGGCCCAACGGCGCGGGCAAGACCACGGTGGTGCGCATCTTCACCACCATCCTCCGACCCGACCAGGGCACGGCCACCATCCTCGGCGTCGACGTGGTGCGCAGGCCGGACGAGGTCCGCACCCTCATCGGCCTGGCGGGCCAGTTCGCGGCGGTGGACGAGAACCTCACCGGCCGGGAGAACCTGCGCCTGGTGGGCAAGCTCACCCATCAGCCCACGGACGTGGCCCGGCGCCGGGCCGACGAGCTGCTCGAGCGCTTCGACCTGGTCGACGCGGCCGACCGCACGGCCAAGACCTACTCGGGCGGCATGCGCAGGCGGCTCGACCTGGCCGCCGCCCTCGTCCACCGCCCGCCCGTGCTCTTCCTCGACGAGCCCACCACCGGCCTCGACCCCCGCAGCCGCACCGACCTGTGGGGCGTCATCGAGGAGCTGGTGGCCGACGGGACCAGCCTGCTGCTCACCACGCAGTACCTGGAGGAGGCCGACCGGCTGGCCGACCGCATCGCCGTGGTCGACCACGGCCGGGTCATCGCCGAGGGCACTTCGCAAGAGCTGAAGGCCCGGCTGGGCCGCACCGTGCTGGAGGTGGGGCTGCCCGGCCCCGACGGCGTCGAGCGGGGCAGGCCGGTGCTGGCGCGCTTCGGCCCGCTCGAGGCGCTGGACGACGGCCGCGTGGCCATCGGCGTGGACGACGGGCCCCGGGCCGCGGTGGAGGTGGTCCGGGCCCTCGACGCCGCGGGCCTGCCGCCCACCGCGCTGACCGTGCGCGAGCCCACCCTCGACGACGTGTTCCTGCAACTGACCGGCAGGCCCGCGGTCGAGGCCGACCGCGACGACCCCGCGGGCGACGACTCCGCCAGCGGCACCGACGCCGACGACGAGGAGGTGGCGGTCTGATGGCCGTGTCCACGACCCAGGCCCAGGCCCAGGTCCAGACCCAGACCGTGCCCACCGTCGTGCGGCCCGCGGGCGGCGTGGGCCTGGCCGTCCAGGACAGCCTGGCCGTGGCCGGGCGCAACCTGCGGGGCATGAGGCGGGTGCCCGAGGTGATCGTCTTCAGCACCATCCAGCCCGTCATGTTCGTGCTGATGTTCCGCTACGTGTTCGGCGGGGCCATCCACGTGCCCGGGGTCAACTACGTCGACTACCTGATGCCCGGCATCTTCGTGCAGACCATCGCCTTCGGCGGCGTCAACACGGTGATCGGCCTGGCCGACGACCTCAACAAGGGCATGATCGAGCGGTTCCGCTCGCTGCCCATGGCCCGCTCGGCCGTGCTGGCCGGGCGCACGGTGGCCGACCTGGTGCGCAACCTCGGCGTCGTCGTCCTCATGATCCTGGTGGGCGTGCTGGTCGGCTTCCGCATCCATGCGGGCCTGCCCGCCTTCGTGGCCGCCGGCCTCCTCCTGTTGCTGTTCTCCTTCGCCCTGTCGTGGGCCTTCGCCCTGGTGGCCCTGTCGGTGGCCAACCCGGAGGCGGCCCAGGCCGCGTCGTTCCCGCCGCTGGCGCTGCTGGTGTTCGCCTCGTCGGCCTTCGTGCCGGTGGCCTCCATGCCCGGATGGCTCCAGGCGTGGGCCAAGCACCAGCCCGTGTCGGTCATGATCGACGCCATCCGGGCCCTGGTGCTGGGCGGCCCCACCACCAGCCACGTGGTGGCGGCGGTGGCCTGGGCGGTGGGCATCATCGCCGTGTTCGCCCCGCTGGCCGTGTACCGGTACCGCCGGGCGGGCTGAGCGGGCGACCGTGGCGAACGGCGACCTCGACCTCAAGGCCATCCAGCACAGCCTGCGCACCTCGGCCAAGGCGGCAGGGGGCCGGGCGGTGGCGTCGGGCAAGTGGCTGAGCGAGTGGATCGTCGACAACGCGCCGCGCATCCCCGTGCGGGACGCGGCCACCCTCAGCGGCCACCACGACGGCCTGACCGGCGACGCCCTGGCCCAGGAGCTGATCACCACGGCCAGCCGGGCCTCGGCGGGCGTGGGCGCCGCGGTCGGCGCGCTGGCCGGGGTGGAGGAGCTGGCCCCGCCCGCGTGGGTGGCGCTGCCCTTCGAGCTGGTGGTGGAGACGGCGGCGGTGGCGGTCATCGAGCTCAAGTTGGTAGCCGAGCTGCACGAGGCCTACGGCCATGCCATCCCCGGCCGGGGCCGGGACAAGGGCCTGCTCGTCGTGAAGGCGTGGGCCGACCGGCGCGGGATCACGGCCACCGGCCCAGGCCTCAGCACCCGGGCCGTGCGCGACGAGGTGGTGCGCCAGGTCCGACGCCGCCTGGTGCGCCGGGCCGGGCGCAACCTGTCCAGCATGATCCCGCTGTTCGTCGGGGCGGTGGCGGGCGCAGTGGCCAACCGCCGGGCTACCCGGTCGGTGGGCGAGGCGGTGGCCGCCGACCTGCGCCCCCACTGACCCCCACCGACCCCACTCCCTCTGGAGGACATACCGCGTGCTTTCGGCGCGGCCCGTCCTCCAGAAAGGCCGGTTCGGAGCCCGGCCCCCTAGTGTGGGGCCGTGCACGTAGGCATCCTCGGAGGGACGGGGCCGGCAGGGAGCGGCTTGGCCGCCCGGCTGGCCGACGCTGGGCTGGAGGTCGTGATCGGCTCCCGCAGCCGGGAGCGGGCCCAGCAGACGTGCGAGGAGCTGGCCAAGAAGTGGCCGGAGCGCAACCTGCCCCTGGAGGCGGGGGACAACCTGCGGGCCGCGGCGGCCGAGGTGGTCGTGGTCGCCACGCCGTGGGACGCGGCGGCGGTCACCGTGGCCAGCGTGTCCACCCGCCTCACCGGCAAGGTCGTCATCTCCATGGCCAACGCCTTGGCCAAGGTGGGCGACGAGTTCGAGCCCCTCGTCCCCCCCCGGGGCAGCGTGGCCGCCCATGTGCAGAGCGCGGCCCCCGGCGCCCTGGTGGCGGCCGCCTTCCACCACCTCCCGGCCCGGGCCCTGGCCAACCTCAACACGCCCATCGACGCCGACGTCCTCGTCTGCTCCGATCACAAGCAGGCCTTCGAGCAGACGGCCGAGCTGGTCGAGCTCATCCCCAACCTGCGCCCCCTCAACGCCGGGTCGCTCAGCAACGCGGCCCCCATCGAGGCGGTCACCGCCGTGCTGCTCCAGCTCAACGTGCGCTACAAGACGCACGCGGCGGTGCGCCTGACCGGCATCCAACTGCCCGGCAAGTAGGGCGGCACGATGCGGCTGTACGACACCGCCCGCCAAGAGGTCGTCCCCTTCGACGCCGGGCCCCTGGTCAAGCTCTACACCTGCGGCATCACGCCGTACGACTCGGCCCACATCGGCCACGCCGCCGTCTACCTCTTCTATGACGTGCTCCAGCGCCGCCTGCGGGACCTGGGCCACCGCACCCAGTGCGTGCGCAACATCACCGACATCGACGACCCGCTGTTCGCCAAGGCCCGCGAGCTGGGCGTGTTCTACCTCGACCTGGCGGCCGAGGAGATCGCCCGCTTCGACGACTGCATGAACGCCCTCGGCCTGCTGCCCGCCTTCAGCGAGCCCCGGGCCACCAGCGCCATCCCCGACATCCTCGGCTTCATCGGCATGGTCCTCGAAGCGGGCTACGCCTACCAGGCGGGCGGCTCCGTGTACTTCTCGGTCGCGGGCTTCGAGCGCTTCGGCCAGGTGAGCCACATGGCCCGCCACGAGATGCTGGCCCTGGCCAAGGAGCGGGGCGGCAACGTCGAGGACCCCAACAAGCGCGACCCGCTCGACTTCGTGCTGTGGCAGCCCTCCGCCCCCGACGAGCCCGCGTGGGAGTCGCTCTGGGGGCCGGGCAGGCCGGGCTGGCACATCGAGTGCAGCGCACTGGCCCTCAGGGAGCTGGGCACCACCATCGACATCCACGGCGGCGGCACCGACCTGATCTTCCCCCACCACGAGTGCGAGGCCGCCCAGTCCGAGGCGGCCACCGGGGCCCGGCCCTTCGTGCGCCACTGGGTGCACGTCGGCATGGTCCGGCTGGGCGGCGAGAAGATGTCGAAGTCCCTCGGCAACCTGGTGTTCGTGGGCGACCTGCTCAAGGAGTGGGAGCCCGCGGCCGTGCGCCTGGCCATCCTGGGCCAGCACTACCGGTCCTCGTGGGACTGGACCGACGACCTCATGCCCGACGCGGCCGAGCGGCTCGAACGCTGGCGGGCCGCGGGGGCGGGTGGGGCGGGCCTCGACGCGGCGCGGGCCGCCCTCGACGACGACCTCGACACCCCCCGGGCCGTCGCCCTGGTCGACCACGAGGCCGCCGCGGGCCGGGGCGTGGCCGACGCCGCCGCCCTCCTCGGAGTCGCCCTCTGAGAAACCTCAGATCGAAAACCGTCCTTTTCTGGCTGGTTTTCGATCTCACGTTTCTCTCATGGCACGGGGCGTGGGCGGGCCAGGACGCACCGCGCGGGGCGCAGGCCACCCTGGACCAGCGGGCCAAGGCCGTGCGCGAGGGCGACAAGGCCGGCTTCCTGGCCACCGTCGACCCCCAGGCTTCAGCCCCGTTCAAGGCGGCCCAGGCCCGCCTGTTCGACGGCCTGCGCTCCCTGCCCCTGGCCGACTACCGGCTGGAGGCCCGCACCCAGGACTCGGGCGACCTGGCCGGGGGCCGCCCGCACACGTACCTGCCCGAGACCCGCCAGCGCATGCGGCTCAAGGGCTACGACGCGGTCGACGCGGTCGACTCCCTCTGGCTCACGTTCGTCGAGCGGGACGGCCGCTGGCTGATCCACAACGACGACGACTTGAGCGTCCTCGGCCTCGACACCGCCCGCGGCCTGTGGGACTTCGGCCCGGTGGCGGCGCAGCCCACGCCCCACTTCCTCATGCTCAGCCACCCGGCCGAGGCGGGTCGGGCCCAGGCCCTGGGGGCCATCGCCGAGGAGGCAGTCGCCCTGCTCAACAGCCGCTGGACCCAGCCCTGGCCCGGCCGCATCCCCGTGGTGCTCCCCAGCGACAACGCCGAGTTGGCCGCCATCATCCAGTCCACCCTCGACCTCGACAAGTTCGTGGCCTTCGTGGGCTATGGCGCCGTGCGCGACAGCGGCTATGAGCCCACCGCCCCCCGGGTCTACATCCAGGACAAGAACCTGGGCCGCTACAGCCGGTCCTTCCAGGTCGAGACCCTCACCCACGAGCTGCACCACGCCGCCGTCGCCCCCATCAGCGGCCCGCTCATCCCGGCGTGGGTCCACGAGGGCGTGGCCGACTGGGTCGCCCTGGGCCGCCGCACCAACGAGCGCAGGCCGTCCGGCGGGGGGCCCCACCTGCCCCGCGACTACGAGTTCGTGACCGGCGACCAGGCCGGCATCACCCGCTCGTACCGCGGCTCGCGGGCGGCCATGTCGACGCTTGCCCGGGCCAAGGGGCTCGACGGGCCGGGCGCGTTCCTCAAGACCCTGGGCGCCGTGCGGCTCGCTCCCGGCAGCGTCGACTACCAGGCCGACCAGGCGCTGCGGGCCGCCAGCGGGCTGTCGATCGCCGACCTCGAAGCACGCTGGGCCAGGTAGCCTCGGCGGTCCTATGGCCGAGGTCACCATCACCCTTCCCGACGGATCGAGCCGAGCCCTGCCCGCGGGCGCCACGGCCGCCGACCTGGCCGCGTCGATCGCCAAGGGGCTGGCCAAGCGGGCCGTGGCCGCCACCGTCAACGGGCACGACGCCGACCTCAACGCGCCCCTCCCGGACCAGGCCGTGGTCGCCATCGTCACCGCCGACACGCCTGAGGGCCGCCACGTCCTGCGCCACTCGACCGCCCACGTGCTGGCCCAGGCCGTCCTCCAGCTCTGGCCCGGGGCCAAGTTCGCCATCGGCCCGCCCATCGAGGACGGCTTCTACTACGACTTCGAGCTGCCCGGCGGGGGCCACTTCAGCGAGGAGGACCTGGCCCGCATCGAGGAGCGCATGCGCCAGATCGTGAAGGAGGGCCAGCCCTTCATCCGGGAGGAGCACTCCAAGGACGAGGGCCTCAAGCTGTTCGCCGACCAGCCCTACAAGGTGGAGATCATCGAGGGGGTCGACGCCCAGGAGGGGGCCGAGGGGGGCGTGGTCAGCGCCTACCGCAACACCGAGCAGTTCGTGGACCTGTGCCGGGGCCCGCACGTCCCGTCCACCGACCGCCTGGGCGCGTTCAAGCTCATGCGGGTGGCGGGCGCCTACTGGCGGGGCGACGAGAAGCGCCCCCAGCTCCAGCGCATCTACGGCACCGCATGGGAGAACGACAAGGCCCTCCAGGAGCACCTCCACCGGCTGGAGGAGGCCGAGCGCCGGGACCACCGCAAGCTGGGCGCCGAACTCGACCTGTTCTCCTTCCCCGACGAGATCGGCTCCGGCCTGGCCGTCTTCCATCCCAAGGGCGGCCTGGTCCGCAAGCTGATGGAGGACTACTCCCGGCAGCGGCACGAGGAGGCGGGCTACCTGTTCGTCAACTCGCCCCACATCACCAAGGAGAAGCTGTTCCAGACCTCGGGCCACCTGGACTTCTACGCCGATGCCATGTTCCCGCCCATGGAGCTCGACGAGGGGCAGCGGTACTACCTCAAGCCCATGAACTGCCCGTTCCACATCCTCATCTACCGGTCCCGCCAGCGCAGCTACCGCGAGCTGCCCCAGCGGTACTTCGAGTTCGGGACGGTGTACCGCTACGAGAAGTCGGGCGTGGTGCACGGGCTCACCCGAGTCCGGGGCATGACCCAGGACGACGCCCACATCTTCTGCACCAAGGAGCAGATGACCGACGAGCTGCGGTCGCTGCTCACCTTCGTGCTCGACCTGCTGCGCGACTACGGGCTCGACGACTTCTATCTGGAGCTGTCCACCAAGCCCGAGGGCAAGTCCGTGGGCACCGACGAGGAGTGGGACGAGGCCACCGAGGCCCTGCGCACCGTGGCCCTGGCGATGGACCTGGAGCTGGTGATGGACGAGGGGGGCGGCGCCTTCTACGGCCCCAAGATCAGCGTCCAGGCCCGCGACGCCATCGGCCGCACCTGGCAGCTCTCCACCATTCAGGTCGACTTCCAGAACCCCCAGCGCTTCGACCTGGAGTACGTGGGCGCCGACAACGCCAGGCACAGCCCGATCATGATCCACCGGGCCCTGTTCGGCTCGGTGGAGCGGTTCTTCGCCATCCTGGTCGAGCACTACGCGGGGGCCTTCCCCCTGTGGCTGGCGCCGGTCCAGGTCCAGGTGCTGCCGGTGGCGGCCGAGCATGTCGACTATGCCGAGTCGATGGCCGGGCGGCTGCGCTCGGAGGGCTTCCGGGTGGAGCTAATC